>DBGCRA010000016.1:0-2506 GCA_048359195.1 Candidatus Gallispira sp. | reverse complement strand
TTTGACATAAAATTAGTCCTCCTTGTTTTTAGCAAATTTTTACATTAAGTTCTATTTGCATTATTGTCAAGAAGGACTGTTTTTATACTGTTTACACAAAATTTTTTAAAGGCTCGACTGTGTTCTGCAATAGCTCTTTTATTTCCATTAAAGTATTATTTTTTATTGTAGGGTTAGGGCTTAAATTAAATCCTTTGTCCTACCAGCCATATATAATGGTATATTTGTAAAATTATCATTTTTTTCATAGCCAAGTTTTGAATATCTTATAGCCTTAGTGGGGGTGTATTGTTTTAAGTAGTTTTTAAAACTTTCAGCATTTATACTTTCGCCAGCTTTAACTTCTACAGGAATAATGTCTATTCCATCTTGAAGTACAAAATCTATTTCTTTTGTTGATGTTGGAGCATAGTATTTAGGCTCAACATCATATAATTCTCGTATCTGCTGAAGAATATAGTTTTCAGTAAGTGCACCTTTGAATTGATAATCAGCTTTAAGCAATACAGCTTCGTTGCTTACGCCTGCCATATGTTTTAAAAGTCCAACATCAAACATAAAGAGCTTAAAATGATTTAATTGCTGAAAGGCTGATAGTGGATGCTCTGGTTTAGTAACATTATATATTCTAACTACCATACCAGCAGATACAAGCCACTCTATAGCTTCTTCGTATTCTCTTGCTCTGGCACCCTCCCTAACAAGACCATATAAAAACTTTTCATTGCTTTTTGCAAGTTGGGTAACAATACTTCTGAAAACCATAAGTATTCTGCCACTGTTTACACTTCCATTATGTTTTGAAAAGTCGTTTTCATAAAGAGTAATAAGTTCCTCTTGTATTTGCTTTATTCTTTCTGGGGCTTTTTCTGTTATCCAAGAATGAACACATTCAGGCATACCACCAATAATAATATAATAATTGTATAGGTCTAAAAGCTTATTGTGAAATATATCTTCTATTTTCTGTCCTTTTTCAATGGAGTTGTAATATTTATACATTCCCTCATCTACAGCTTCAATGAATTCCTCAAATGTAAGAGGATAGATATTTATAATATTTACTTTTCCTACAGGATAGGATTTAGGCTTAGCAAGAAGTGTTCCTAAAAGACTTCCGGCTGAAATAATATGAAATTCATTTGCTTTTTCATAAAAATATTTCAAGGAATTTAGTGCATCAGGACATTCTTGAACCTCGTCAAATATTATTAAATGCTTTTCGGGTAAAATTTTTTTGCCTACAATAAGTCCCAAAAGTTCAATAATTCTGAATGGATCTTTGTTGGCTTCAAATATAGAATTTAATCTATCTTCTTCGTCAAAGTTAAAGTAGAAATAATCTTCATAATAATCTTCACCAAATTTCTTCATAAGCCAGGTTTTGCCTACCTGTCTTGCTCCTTTTAATACTAAAGGTTTTCTAAATTTATTATTTTTCCACTTAATGAGTAAATCAAGGACTTTTCTTTTCACATAAATCACCTCTGCTTAAGATTATTATAACACATAATTTAGACTTATACAATATTACTTTACACGTTTTAATAATAATTTATTTAAGTCATTGCACATTGTTTATTGTTTTAATGTAGTAGTTATATAACAGAAAAGGTTATTAAAAAATATTACAACGAAAAGTATATGTATATGATCACGTGAATCTAATTTGGTAATATACTTGTAACATTAGTCTAAAGTTTCTTATAAAAATAATATTTCTTCTTGTTTTATATAAAATTTTAGTGCTCATTACAAGAGTTTTAACTATAAATGTACGTTAGGAACTCTTATATTACACTAATATTTCAAGATTAGATTGACGTGTGTATATGATTTTATTATCTCATTTTTTAATATCTAAAGTGTATACTTAATGATGGGTTAAGTATACAAATGCAATCACTAAAACACTCAAAACTTCACATCTATTTATGTTTAACAACATTACTTTTCGATATTTTATAAGTTGTTCCATAAGAATGTTTTTTTGAATACAAGAAATGCAAATTGTCAATTTATATGTTGATGATTTTATTAATTCATGCTATACTATGACTAAATATAACTTCGCATAATTTTTTATTATCAGAACGGTGGGATGTATATTATGTCAATAATCGACAGAAAACAGATGACAGAAGAAGATATAAAACTAAATTTTATATTGAAAAAGGTTGGAAAGATAAAATTACGATGAAAACAGGCTCATTTTCGCCAATCTTCTCATAAGGAATTTTATGTTAAATTATTAAAAATGTCTTTTTTAAAAAAATTTTTTTTTATTGATTATATATAACTATACTAACTTAAATCATAGTCAAAAGTATGCTGACTGTAATGATACTATTTTATACATTAATTAGCAGGACAAACGCACGAGTAAACAAATTGTAAACAAGAATTAATATAACACCGCCTTACTTATGTTAAAATAAGAGTAAAGGCGGTGTTAAAACATGGAAGATATTTTAAAATATGTTGAATTAATAGAAGACGGCAGACA
>DBGCRA010000015.1:0-8796 GCA_048359195.1 Candidatus Gallispira sp. | reverse complement strand
ATTTAAGGATGTGGAAAGTGACTGAGAACCAACTACATATCCATATTTATCCGCTAACACAAGCAATGAACCATTTACGGTGGACTTAGCCTTTACCCTTATTTTTCTGACAGGATTTGAATTTTTTGTACCTCTGCTGTCACCTATATTAAAACTTATTTTTCCACACCTTTCAAAATATTCTGCACTCATTAATCTTATTGCTTTAGTATAGCCTGTTTCCGTAGATGCCACTATCTGTACAGGCTTTGCTTCAATGCCCAAAATACTGTAATCACCTATAACCTTATTTGTTATAGTACTTCCAACAGACAAGTCATCTACATTACTTGGATTTAAATCATGCTCATCAGCACCATATTCATTAAATGAGTCAACAACAATATTCATTATTCTTATTCCGCTGTCTTCTGATCTTAAATAAACTCTTTCGCCATATCCATTATAATGTATCTTATAAGTTACAATATCGGAGCTTATTGTCAGGCTTTCTTTATTTATATCCGTATCCAAATCACAGCCGTATTTATTTGTTAAATACAATTCTCCTGTTGCAGCTCCGGAAGTTCTGGCTGTAATATATAAATCTGATTGCGGATTAACATCAAAAGCAATGGTTCTGTAGCTGTCCGAACCGCTTCCCTCTAAATCCAAGCCATAATAATACCTGTAGCCGTTTGCTGATGTACTTTCATTTTTAATTGCTGCCATATAATTATTTGCATCGGCATATAAATACATCCCCTTATACTCCATATTTTCTGTTATTCTGGATGAGCCTGTTTCCCCAACTACAGTAGTATATAAATTTGAAAAATCCCATTTCTTCTGGTCGCCATCATCTAAAGTATACCAATCATCCTCATCATACTCCTCAACAGCTACACTATATATTCGTATATTGTCATCAACCGAATATAAATACATATATCCTGCCTCACCGTCGTAGCTATAACTGTAACCATTAGGTGATGACATACTTATATATCCCGTTTTACCTGTAGCCTCTGAATAAACAGCTATTCGCCTTGTAATATTCTCAGTGTTTGATTTTCCTATTACATATATTTTACTTGGTCCGTTAACATAAAAGCTAAGTGATCTGTTTTTATAATCATTTGTTTTTACCATTAATGCATAATTATAAAAGGTTGTTCCCTTAATTCTTTTATTTGAGTCATAAAAACCTATGCTGCCGTTAATATACAATCCCTTTATACTTTTGTCCTTAACTATACTATTTTTAATTTGGTTAAATTCACTATCGTCAAATTTCCACTGTATATCTCCACCAACAACATTAACCTTTATTATATTATTTATGCTGCCGCAATCGGTATAACTTCCGCTTTTCATATCACTAATGGTATTAGCAACAAAACATCTGCCACTAATACTTGCATTATCAATAGGCTTTATTTCCTGTGGTATTGATTTTGCTGAAATCATAGGCGTCTTTACCTGAATAGCAACAGTAAAATCACCATCAATAATCAACTCATCAGATAGTGTCATGGTTACATATCCCATATTGGAAACCTTATATCCGCTGCTTGATGCACCCTTTATACTTACTTGCTGTAAGTTAGCCATATTGCCGTCTCTGCTAACATATACATTAAAATATGAATTTGGCACTTCGCAATAAGTTGTAATTGACTTTATTCTCTCTGCATCACCTGTGCCAACATACTTATTTGCATACACATTTGTAGTTGTACTACTGTTTGATACACCGCTATGAGCCTTTTTGTCATATTCATAAGTGTACTTTGCATATGAACCTGTAACTGCATTTTTAACAGCTGAAACATCCTGTAAAAAATTAACCATATTATATGATATATAAAACTTACCCAACTGTAACGTACCGCTGTCAGCATTAACAACCATATTTGTAATTGCTATAAAAGCACCCGGTTCACTGGGCTTACTTTCTCCGAATTTATCAATAGAATAGCTATCATCCCAACCAACTATTACAATTCCTCCGTCTAAACTTGTTCCTGTTTGTATTTCACTGCCTTCATTATTATTATATGAAGAATAGTATTGGTCAAAAGCACCCATAAAAATTTCGCACTGAGCAAATACTCCGCCATAGTTAATAACCATTTTTTTAATGGAATTAATTCTTTCATCACATGCATCCTCATCGGACCATCTGTTTAAATCACTTAAAGATACCGTATCCGTAACATGAATATTTTCATCTTCAAGATTATACTGATTTCTCATCCAATACGCAGCAGCCATAGAAAAATTACCCGGACCATACACATCACCCTGCATTGCATATTCCCGGGGCACAACCGTACTGCTTATTTTCCTCATTAAACTAATTGCAGAAAAATTACAATCATCCTTACTGGCTCCGCACTTTTTTCTTAAATAAATTTCTAAATTATCACTTGCGGCAAAACTCCATCCAATTTTGCCGGAATCTGTATAATCAAATATATTTTCAAAATCTATTGACATACCGTTTATGGAATTATAAGTTGAAGAATAAGAAGAAGCTCTTGCAGCATACGTAGCCGTATCTGATACATACTGTTCATTGTATGAATACTCCGATGGTGCTGTTAACAGCTTTTCCTTATACTCATCCTCGGGCAAATCCTTAATTGAATCCAAATATTCTCCATATCCCGGATTATAATATTCCGAAATATCTTTAACATCAGTATTTGTTTCATCGCTGATATTATTTTCTTCGCCTAACACCAACGAATTAACACTAATACTAAATAATAAAACCACCACAACAAATAAACCAATTCTTTTTTTCATAAAGTTCCTCCTTTTTTTGAATTATATTTTACAAGGCAACCACTCGCCTCAACAGCTTATTGTTACAATTATAAATACCCAAATTGTAACTATAGTTATTATATCATTAAAATTAATTATTGTCAATTAGAATAAAAAAACTTTCAGCAAATAGTTTTAATAATTTCTGAAAGTCCCTTTTAATAACAAATATTTTACCAACCAATCTGTCAATATTATATAAATAATTATAATATTTGTAACAGGCAGAATTGTAATCACAACAAAATGGCTGTTGCAAAACAGGAAACTATTGTGGCAGCTTCAACCGGTTTTACCATTAAAGCACATAAATCTAATTTGTATTTTGTTTAAATTTATGTTATTATGTAATTAATTTAAGCAAATAATTAAATGGACATGAATTTTACACCCTATAAATATAATTTGAGGTATAATTATGGATTCAATAATCAGTTTTTTTAAGCATATTTTTAACAGAATAGGTAAGCTTTTGAGATGGATTGGCTTTGCACTGTATACAGGCATTATACTTGGTATTGTATGTGCCGCCTTTTCATATTGCCTGAGGGAAAGTATAAATATGAGAAACGCAAATCCTCACTTAGTATTTTTACTTCCTTTAGGAGGTGTATTAATTGTCGGATTTTATAAACTTTTGGATTATTCAAAGGACGGAGGAACTAACCTTGTACTTGAATCAATACAGTCGGGTAAAGAAATCCCCCTAAGAATGACACCTCTCATATTTGTATCTACAGTTATTACTCAGGCATTCGGCGGCTCTGCCGGAAGAGAAGGTGCAGCCTTACAAATCGGAGGCAGTATAGGCAATTTTTTAGGTAAAATTTTTAAACTTAATAATGAGGATCAAAAGGTATTTATTATGTCAGGTATGAGTGCTGCCTTTTCTGCATTGTTCGGCACTCCAATAGCAGCCTCAATATTTTCAATGGAAGTTGTAAGTGTAGGCATAATGCAATATTCAGCATTAGTCCCCTGTACAATAGCCTCCCTTGTATCAAGTGCAGTTGCCATAAGGCTCGGAGCAGTACCTGAGCATTTTGTAGTCACTAACATTATAGACTTTTCAGCAGTTACTGCGGTCAAAACTATATTTCTTGCCTGCCTTTGCGCAGGTATCAGCGTAATTTTCTGTATATTGCTTAAAGGAGTTAATAAGCTTTTTAATAGCCTTATTATAGGGAGATTTTGGCGTGTAATATTTGGTGCAACATTAATTGTAATGTTCACAGTCCTTCTTCGTACATGGGATTACACAGGAACTGGAATGGATTTAATAGAAAAGGCTATTGAAGGTCACGCAAGACCCTATGACTTTATATGGAAAATGCTGTTTACTGCGGTCACACTTGCAAGCGGCTTTAAAGGCGGTGAAATTGTACCCTCCTTTTGCATAGGTGCAACATTAGGCTGTTTTTTCGGTCAGATTATGGGTATGTCGCCTTCACTTTGTGCCTCAATAGGTATGGTTTCTCTTTTCTGCGGTGTTACCAACTGCCCTATTTCATCTCTGCTTATTGCTTTGGAACTTTTCGGTATAGAGGCTATCCCCTACTACTTGCTGTCAGTTTCCATAAGCTATATGCTGTCAGGATACTATGGTCTTTATCATAGTCAGAAATTTGCTTTTTCAAAATATCAGGCAAAAGAGATTGACAGCAAAGTACATTAAAACACATATTTATATACAAAGGCTGATTTAACCTGAAAACAGATTAAATCAGCTTTTTTGTATTGTACACAGTAAACAAAACAAATTGTCAAACCCGAATATATACATTTACATACAATGAGAGTAATATATAAATATAAAATTAAAATTTACAGGGAGGAATAAATATGGAATATAATATTCAGGAACATTTACATTACGGAGGTATTGCCTCATTTAACCTTTGTGAATATACAAGAGATTTAAAAAATGCCGATATTGCTGTTATGGGTGTGCCCTTTGACAGCGGTGTAACCAACAGACCCGGTGCAAGATTAGGTCCTCGTGCAATAAGAATGCAAAGTCAGCTTGCCTGTTGCTTTAACTATCTTTGGAATTATAAATTAAAAGATAAATATAAAATTATTGATTACGGTGATGTAGGATACTACATTGGTGCTCCGACAACCCGAGTAATGCTTAAAGAAACCTATGAACACGCTCTTAAAATATTATCATCCGGAGCAAAGCTTTTAACATTGGGTGGTGACCACACAATTCCTTTTGGTCCTGTCAGAGCCTGTAAGGAAGTATTTGGAAAGGTTGCTCTTTTACATTTTGACTCTCATCAGGACAGCACTCCTATTGGTGACGGCGGCGAAACTCACGCCAACTTCGCTTATGAACTTCAAAGGGAGGGCTGTATTGATCCTTCTAAATCCTGTCAGGTATTTATAAGAACAGATATGAATAAATGCGGATACAACATTATTTATGCTGATGAGGCTGTAACAGCAACACCTGAAAAGCTTGCTGAAAAAATAAAGAGTATTATTGGTAATATGCCTGTATACCTTACGTTTGATATTGACGCTCTCGACCCTGCCTATGCACCGGGTACGGGTACTCCTGTTATTGGAGGTCCAAGCAGTGCCTATGTTAGAAGTCTTTTAAAGAAGCTTGAGGGGCTTAATGTTGTTGCAGGAGATGTTGTTGAGGTTCTTCCGGCTTATGACAACGAAGAAATCACAGCTCTTGCAGGTGCCACTATTGCACAGGATATTATGTATTTAATGATGGCTAATAAATAGCAAAAATATATGGAGCAGCTTATAAATTTAAGTTGCTCCACATATTTTACTTTTTATTTATAGTATTAATATATTTCATTATTTTATAAGATAATATGTACTGAACGGATTTATCCAAATTTTCCAAATCATCATTTAAAAGACTTTTGATTTTGTTAAGCCTATATCTCAATGTATTTCTATGAATAAAAAGTGCATCTGACGTATCCGTAATACTTTTGTTATTTTCTAAATACACCTCAAAGGTTTCATAAAGATTTGAATTATTAACAGCATCATAATCTATTAAAGGACCTAAAATCCTTTTTGAAAAGCTTTCCAAAGCATTGTTATTATTAATATTAAGTAAAAGTGAATAAAGTCCCAAATCATCAAAAAACAATACAGATGTATTTTCAGCCAAAACCGGAACCAGTTTGACAGCACTGTTTGCCTGAGAAAAGCTTTTCTTAATTTGAGCAATATTATTAGCAACTTCTCCTATACCAACACTGAATTTAAGGTTGGGATAAGCATAATTTATACAATGCTGTATTTCTGAATTAATGCTTTCAATAACTTCTTTTGACATATACTTTGCATAATAAAGCAATGTTAAATTATCCTGTCTTAGGTTAGCCATTATATGCTTAAACCCTGCTCTTTTAAACTCTGACTTTATTGTTTTGGAAAAGAAACCAAGTATTTTCTTAACATCGTCTTCACTATCTATATTTCTTACATTAAGATAATTCCTGAAATCGTTAATATCATATACTGCTATCTGGCAAGGCTGTTTTAAATCAAAGCCATAATACAAGGCATTGAACATAAGCTCCTCTTCTGATTCATATCCTGTATATAAAATGGAGCTTAAAATATGCTCTAAAGTATTTTCGTTGTTTTTTTCCCTTACAAGCCTTGAACACATTATTTGAGAAAAATCAATAGCTCTTAATGTAAGAGGCATTTCTATAAGAGGAAAGTCATACTTGTCAGCAAGCTCAATATACTCCTTCTTACACAGTCCCTCATCAAGCACAACTCCGGCAAGATTGTGTTTATATGATAATTCAAGTATTTCAAGAGATTGCTCAATATCAGTAATAAAAGACCTAGCTGTAATAACAATTATCTCTCCGCCGTTTACCCAGCTTTGAAAACTATCAATAAGGTCATTATTCATAAAAGGATCAGCAAAATAAACCCAGCTTATTTCTCTGTTAAGTCCATTTTTCCCTCCAAGTATTTTTAAATCCTTAAATTCCTTTATGTTAAGCATATCCTCACAAGTCACAGCAATCACCTCCAATTTCAGTATAGACAAATTAACATAAAGTGTCAAGTACATATAAAAGGGCATTGACTTAACAATGCCCAAATAAAACATTATTTAATTACCTGCCTGTTCATTGGCCAACTTAGAATACTTTTCAATCCACCGGTCAAAATTGCCGTTTTGCTGATTTTCAGCAATAACTTCATTTACAAGCTGTAAAAATTCATCATTACCCTTATTAACAGCTGCCTGACAAGGCTTATCCTTTTCAGTAAACTGAACCGTATCAGCAACCTGTCCTAATGTATCGTCAGAAATTACATACTGCTTACCAACTACACTAGGTAATATAATACCATCAATTTTATTATTTTTAAGTTCCAGAAATAAATCGGGAACCTTAGCAAGAGAAACAATAGTTGAATCAGTCATCTCCTTATTTGCTACCTCTTCACAGGAGCTTCCCTTTTCAACACCAACAGAATGACCATCAAAATCAGCTAAGGCTTTAAACTTATCTGCATCATCCTTTCTAATAAAAATAGTCTGCTCGTCATTAACATATACATCAGAAAAATCAATAGCCTTTGCTCTTTCAGGAGTTTCAGGCATACCTGCAATAGCCATGTCACACTTATTTGTAACAAGGGCTGAAATAAGCTCACCAAAAGCCATATCAGTTACCTTAAGCTCGACACCAAGCTTATCAGCTATAGCCTTTCCAAGTTCAATATCAATACCGACAATCTGATTGTTATCGGCTGTACTTACAAATTCATAGGGCGGATAACCTGATGCAGTACCTAATACAAGCTCACCCCTTTCCTTGATGTCAGCAATAATACCTGTATCCTCTGACACAGCGTCACCTGATACTGCTTCTGCTGTAATTTCTCCGGCTCCATCACTTGATGCTGAACCTACGCAGCCTGTAAAAGCAAGAGCTGATACAGTTAAAACCGCCGCCAATACTGATGATAACACTCTTTTTAATTCCATAATAATGTCCTCCTTAAAATGTATAAATAATTATCTTATGCTACTTTTATTTAATGCCTTTTCTATCTGACCTACACAAACAGATAAGATAAATGTCATAATAAAGTAGATAATTGATATAATAACAAGTGGTGTAAAGGGCTGGAAGCTAATACCTCTGATTGTATCTGAAGTATACATAAGCTCGCCTATACCAATAACAGAAACCTGTGATGAATTTTTAATAAGGCTTACAAATTCATTTCCCAAAGACGGCAAAATATTTTTAATTGCCTGAGGCATAACTATAAGTGACATTGTGGAAGCCTTACCAAATCCCAATGAACGTGATGCCTCTGTCTGTCCTGTATCAACTGACTGTATACCACCTCTTATAATTTCGCATACATAAGCTGAACTGTTAATTGTAAGAGCTATAATACCTGATAAAAGTCTTTCAAAATCCATACCAAACAATGTAACCGAAGGAATATGAATACCTATAAGAGGCAATCCATAAAAAATCAGAGAAATCTGTACAAGCAAAGGTGTGCCTCTTATAAACTCAACATAACAATTAGCTATCCACTTAAAGGGCTTAAATAAGGAAAGCTTCATAAGTGAAAGCAATGCACCTATTACAAGGGCAAATATTACGGTTACAAGGGACAGCAATAATGTTGTCAATGCTGCCTTTAAAAACATATCACTATACTGTGACCACATATCTATAATTGCACTCATTTTTTTATCACTCTCCCACTACAATATTTTATGTAAGAATTCTTTAACTCTGGCATTTGTAGTCTGTTCAAATACCTTTTCAGGTGTACCATCCTCAACAATACCGCCGCCGTCCATAAACAAAATTCTTGATGAAACCTCTTTAGCAAAGCCCATCTCATGAGTTACAATAAGCATTGTAATTCCTTCCTTAGACAAATCCTTTATAACCTGCAAAACCTCTCCAACCATTTCAGGGTCAAGGGCTGATGTTGGCT
>DBGCRA010000014.1:0-14076 GCA_048359195.1 Candidatus Gallispira sp. | reverse complement strand
TATATAACCGTTTAATGTTGTGGGTGCCATATTTAATTTAGCTGCAAAATCCTTTTGAGAAATTTCCTTTTCATCCAGTAATTCTTTTAATTTATCTCCAAAAGCCATTTAATCACATCCTTAAAATCAATTATACTATAAATAAATAATTAACTTATTTAAATACTCGAAACGAGAATTTGACATTGACAATACCTATAATGAGTAGTATAATCGTTTTAAGAATGATTATTTAATGAAGGGAGAAAATTAATGAACAAAAAAATATAAGTGCTATTTTATAATGAAATTACACTTGCTGTTCCCGCAAAGCTTGTAAACGGCAATACTATGGTTTCTTTGAGATTTATAAGCGAGAGCTTGGGGGCAGAGGTTAATTGGGACGGAGAAAGCAGAACCGTGATCATTGATAAACAGTAAAAATAGGAGAAAGAGAAGATGAAAAAAAGGATATTATTATTGATATCAGCATTATTATTAATTGTATTTACAAATACAATAACATTCGCTGACGACGGTGTGTCGGAGAATATAATAGAAAGCTATGAAGACGATAAGGTGGAAATTTCCATTACGGAAAATTATGAATATTTGATTGTTTGTTCAAAGGATGAGAATGCTAATAATACTATAACTAATGTTGTTATTAACGGAAGAGAAAGCTCATTCAATCATAAAGGAATGAAAACGGACTTAAGTGTATTCGGTACAGGGTATATGGATTTGAAAGTTATTATATCAAAAAATGATACAAAAGAAATCTGCTATGAAAAGGAATTTGGATTTGTGAAAAAAACAAGGAAATCCATTTGCGATTTCAATTTTGATATACCATATACATGGGAGGAAGCAAAGAAAGAAAGAGAAACAACCAATGCTTTGGAACAAAAAATCAGCAAAATGCAGGAGAATTATCCTTTGCTGAAAGAAAAACTGGAGTCTGTGGAATTTGGGAAGGAGAATTCAGTTAAGATTTACGAGGGCTTAGATAATACTCTCCACGCAGTCGTGTTTATTAGCAGGGACAGCTTTAATAATTATGATGAAGCACAATTTGAAAAGTTACTTAAAAGTGCTGTAACAGAGCTTGCTTTTGGAAATCTGCCTGCTGATAAAAAGGAAGAAATTGCAAAAATTTTAGATACTGTTGTTACTGATGATAATACAGAGCCTGATTCCGTTAATGAAGAAGAAGCTTTAGTTAATGAAATTGTAATCAAAATAAAATCAAAGTGTGCTTTGGCAGACGGAAAAGATAACTATATTAAAAAGGATTTTTTGATTGGTGATGAGCAGATGGTAGATTGGTACTTTTGTGGTACAGTTTACAGAAATCCCGAAACAAATGCAGTCGAAAAAATCGAAGCTCACTATAGTGATACGAAATATGCAAGCTTTGATAGGAAAATGTATTTTGATAATAATAAGATATATTACTATAGTGAAAAAGGAGATTACTTTGGTTCTCCACAAGATACCGAATGCTATTTTGATAATGGAAAACTTGTAGAATATGAAAGCATTTATAAAAACAAAACTATAGAGAAAAAAGAAGTAGAAATACTTGCGGCAATAAGCAAGGATTGGGAACAAATTTTTGGCAGTGAGTATGTAGGTTGAGAACTGTAATAAAAAATGAAAGGAGAGTATTGATATATTTATACAAAATATATCATACAAAAAAAATTATGAAAAAAATATTTAGTTTTATATTAACAATAATAATTATAATTAGTTGTTTTAGTTGTTTAACTTTTGGTGAATATTATGGATCCTCATCCGGCTGGGATTTTACCGAAGAGGGTATAATTACTCATTGCAACATAGATAAGGTAATGAAAGAAGAAAATGGGAGATATAAGATTGTCATACCATATAGTGTTGCCGGAATTAAAATTGTTGGATTAGGCGATGAATGGTTGCAATTAGAATATGATGATATGCAAAAAACAGATATATATATTCCATCCACTATTACGAGCATGACTGAATTTTCATTACACAACGGACCTATTACATATATGTCAGAGCATCCTCAATACTTTGTTGTAAAGGGTTCATATGCTGATAAATATATTTCAGATATAAACAAGGACAATGCAAGCATAGGGGATGCTTATAGAATAAAGTATGTTGATTCTGTAGAAAAACTTGAGTTAGAGGATGAAGATATTGCATTTAGTTTAAATTACGCAAAAGAAATGAAAGCATTATCAGAAAAAAATATTACCAAAATTGATGTTGATTTAAAAGAAGCGTTTATAAATAAAATTAACGAACATAAAAAATCACGTTATTTTCTCTTTGATGTAGATAATGATAATATACCCGAATTATTTATTGTAAATATAGATGAAGAGGGGAATCTAATTGATTCAGAGTATACTCATACTGTAAAAGATCGTGGGGAAACTTATGAAGAAAATGTTGCCTATGAAAAATATGAATACTATTATAAAAATGTCGATGATATAATACCTGAACTCGGATCGAAAAAATTTTCATTCAATAAGGGTAAAGAACATTATAGTTATTGTGGAGGCTTTTACAGCACTCATTGTAATGGAGTTGATATATTAATTATTAAAAGCTTTGCATCTGATAATGTTAGCTTTGATTATGATATAGTTAATAAATATTATAATTCTCCTTTGATTTATGTTAATAATTATAATAAAGAAGAAACCAGATACCAATATATTTCCAATACAAACTTTAAAAAATATTTAAACGGAGAAAGATTGGAATATGGTATACAGTATGCAGATAATAATTACTCCGAAGAAGATATGGCATATGAAAAAGAAATAATAGATTATGCCACTAAAATTGAAAAAAATCCGGTTAAGACATATGCAACAACTGATTTGACAGGTATTGAAAATTGGGATTTTAGTAATATAAAGGTTAATACATCTAATGTTAAAACAGAAGATATTAGTAATAATATTACACCAAATGATATTACTGTTATTTTGAATGAACAAAAATTAGACTTTGCTCAGCCTCCTGTTATAGAGAACGGCACAACTCTTGTGCCTATGAGAGCTATATTTGAAGCAATGGGAGCCTCTGTGGAGTGGAACGGAGAAACAAAGTCAATTACAGCCGTAAAAGATGATATAACAATCAATTTAACATTAAATGAAACAAAGGCGGCGGTAAACAATAATGAAATTACACTTGCAGTTCCTGCGAAGCTTGTAAACAATTCAACAATGGTTCCTTTGAGATTTATAAGCGAGAGTTTGGGGGCAGAGGTTAATTGGGACGGAGAAAGCAGGACTATAACCATTAATGAATAAATTAAATATGAAAGGAAAGATTTTATCATGATGCTTAAAAAAATAATAACAATATATATTTGTGCAATATCTGTATTATTATGTACTTCATTGGTGAAAGCAGCAGAACTTAAAGTTGAGCTTGATAATGAAACAAAACAAGAATATATCAATGTTTTGTCAAAAAAATCCGGCGAAATTGAAGATAGAAAAGCATACTATACGTTAGTATATGTAAAAAATAATCAAGCGCTTCTTGCGATAGCAACTCAATATGGAAATGGATATACAATGGAAGTATATATACCTGAAAATCCGCAAATTGATATAGGAAGTAGGACTCCGGGAACATTCCTTGAAAGTTCGGGTTCAAGTAAATTTAAAGATTTTTATTTAAGCGATGATTTAATATTTACCTATAAATGTGTTGGTTTAGATGACGATGGTAGTTTTGAATCATATACAAATGAAGATTGTACAGATTTAAGTGGTGATATTAGGAGTTTATCATATTGGAAAATGAATTCAAAAGGAACAAATATTTATGAAAAATTCGATGGAACAAGCATTAATGGTATGTATATAGATAAAAAAGAATTTGACGAGGGTATTGAAAAAATTACAACTTATGAGTTACCTAAGTCTGAATTAAATAAGTATGATTTATTAAACGGGTTTGTAATAAGTGATGTAAGCCAAGATTTAATTGATAAAAAAGTTATAACTGATAGCAATGCAGAAAAAACTACAGGTGATGATTACATTAAAGTTGTTTTTAATGGTAAAAGGATAGGATTTAATCAGCAGCCTGTAATTGAAAATGGTGTTACTCTTGTGCCAATGAGAACGATTTTTGAGGAATTGGGAATGAAGGTTGTATGGGAAGCAGATACAAAAACCATTACTGCATTTGATATACACGGGCAAACTGATATTATTTTAGTGGTAAACAGCAATATCGCAGATGTCAATGGTAAAGAGACAGAACTGGATGTCGCTCCTAAAATTATTAATGGAACTACTATGGTTCCTTTGAGATTTATAAGCGAAAGTCTTGGGGCAGAGGTGAATTGGGATAGAGAAAGCAGAACTGTGACAATTAATAAATAGTTGATTTTTAAAATTGAAGGAGATGATAGCATTGGGATTTAAAAAGTCTATTGGGATTGTCTTATCCGTTTTATTGGTACTTCCCGTACAAAGCACCTGTAAAGGAGATGAGCTTGACGACTTTTGGAATTCATTTTATAAAGAGTATTATCAAAATTCTACATACGATAATTCCGAATATCTTACACCAATAATAACATCGCCTAAATCTTATGATACAATTCTTTCTTCCGATGAGGTGACAATTACTTGGAAATATACAGGCAGTGATACTTGTATTGTATCTGTGCAGGATGAAACGGGACATATTTCCGAAATACCGTCAGAGGGCGGAAATAAAGCTAGAATAATGCCGAACAAGCTGGCAAAAGGCTGCTCTTACACAATAACCGTAAAAGCGGGAAATGCTGCTTCAGAGCCTTTAACATTGAGAATTGCCGACAGACAGCAGGAAATTGTAGAAATTATTTCAAGGACAAAGGTTGAAAAAGCGGAAGAACGAATTGCAAGAGAAACAATTATTCCCGAAGGTGCATTTGAAAACAAGGAAAGTGCCGATAAGTATGTAAAAACCATAAATGTAAAAGTATGGAATTTAAACGGAAATAATCAAAAAGTTACAAAAACAATTGCAATAACTGTTAATGCACAGTTGGCTGATACGGTAACAAAGATTTTTAATGAAATATATCAAAATCAACTGCGTTTTCCTATCAAGTCTGCAAGCTGCTATAACTACAGAACAACGGCAAGCGGAGAAAGGTTATCGGAACACGCTTACGGAACTGCAATAGATATTAATCCCAATGAAAATTACTGCGTTTATTCCGGTGGAACTACTGTCGGCAGCTTATATGAACCATACCAAAATCCATATTCCGTAGTTCCCGAAGTGATAAACATATTCAGAAAATATAATTTTCGTTGGGGTGGTTCTTTTGGTGATTATATGCACTTCTCGTATTTTGGAACATAATAAAGAGTATGAGTTTGAAAGCGAAGAGGACAGTTAATGCTTTGAAATTTGTTGAGTGTATTTTTTAGCGCAAATTAAAATTAATAAAGAGGTTGAATTAATGAGTTTAAAAAAGGTTTTAGGCTTTGGATTGTCTTTAGTTGTGATGATGTCGAGCTTAAATTTGACATTTGCAAGTGAAACAAGTGTTTATAATGAAGTCGGTGTTGTAAATGATGAAGTTGTAAGCGGCGAGGCTATTGTGGATGATGATGAAATTTTATCAGATGATTTCGCTGCAACAAAGACCTTGAGTACATATTCAGAAAGAAGCTACTCAGACTATGCTTTTATTGTTGATGCTTGGGGAAGTGGAGGAAAAGGCAATGTTTATTATAATGATTCCGGAGTAATTACAGATGCAGACTCTAATGTTATAGCTATAAATATTCCCGAAGAAATAAATGGTATTACTATAAAAAAAATAGGAAATAACGCTTTTAATAATTGCACTCTTTTAGGTTCGGTCACAATTCCCAATACAGTTGAAAATATAGGTGAATATGCTTTTGGCTATTGCTATTCGCTTAAGAGTATTGAAATACCTGATACAGTAGTGCATATTGGAGAAGGGGCTTTTTCAAACTGTTCATCATTAAATAGTGTTAAATTACCCAAATATATTTCCAGTATTGAATCAGCGACTTTCCATCAGTGTTATGATTTAACAGAGATTGTCATACCGGAAAACGCTAAAGTGATTGGAGATCATGCCTTTAATTCAACAGCTTTAGAAAATATTGTTATTCCTAATAATGTAAAAGAGATAGGTGAATATGCATTTTATACCAGAGAAACAATTAAAAGTTTAGTTATTCCTAGTAGTATAGAATATATTGGTGAAGGAGCTTTTAAAGACTGTATAAATTTAGAGTCATTAACAACAGGACAAGTGGGCTTAGATTATAAATGGAATTCACATAAACTTTTAGAAAATGTAGAACTTTTAAATGATGTTACAATTATAACAGAAGGTGCATTTTCTCAATGCGATAGTATAATAAGCGTAACAATTCCTAATAGCGTAATAAACATAGGAAATTCTGCATTTTCAGATTGCAGTAGCTTAACAAGCATAACAATACCAGATAATGTTACAAGTATAGGAGATGATGCTTTTAAAGGCTGTAGTAGTTTAACAAGCATAGCAATACCTAATAGTGTAATAAACATAGGAGATTCTGCATTTTCATATTGCAGTAACTTAACAAGCATAACAATACCAAATAGTGTTAAAAGTATAGGAAATGGTGTATTTTATTATTGCCGCAGCTTAACGAGCATAACAATACCAAATAGTGTTACAAGCATAGGAAATTATTCGTTTGATTCTTGCAGTAGCTTAACAAGCATAATAATACCAAAGGGAGTAACAAGTATAGGTTATGATGCATTTAAATATTGCAGTAGCTTAACAAGTATAATAATACCAGATAGTGTAACAAGTATTGGTGAAAGTACATTTTATGGTTGCAATAATATAGCTTATTTAAAAACGGGTCAAGTCGGTGTTAATTATGGTTGGAAAGATAAGAAAAAATTAAAAGAGGTTGAATTAACAGATAGTGTTACCAGTATTACTTCATATGCGTTTTCAGGCTGCACAGGTCTGACAAGTGTAACTGTACCTAATGGCGTAAAAAATATAGAAGATTTTGCATTTTCAGGTTGCAATGGTTTAACAAGCATAATAATGCCTGAGAGCCTTATAAGTATTGGTAATTCTGCATTTTCAGGTTGCAGTGGTTTAACAAGCATAATAATGCCTGAGAGCCTTACAAGTATTGGTAATTCTGCTTTTTATAATTGTAGTAGTTTAATAGATATAGAAATGCATAATAGCGTAACTAATATAGGAGCTTCCGCATTTAGTGGTTGTATTAGTATAGCAAACATAAAAATACCAAAGAGTATAATAAGGATAGAGGATTATGTGTTTAATAATTGCAGTAGCTTAACAAGCACAACAATCCCGGAAGGAGTAACAAGTATAGGTGAGGGTGCATTTAAATATTGCAGTGATTTAACAAGTATAATAATACCTGACAGTGTAACAAGTATTGGTGAAAATACATTTTATGGTTGTAATAATATAGCTTATTTAAAAACGGGTCAAGCAGGCGTTAATTATGGTTGGAAAGATAAGCAAAAATTAAAAGAGGTTGAGTTAACAGATAGTGTTACCAATATTACTTCATATGCGTTTTCAGGCTGCATAGGTCTGACAAGTGTAACTGTACCTAATAGTGTAACAAATATAGGAGATTTTGCGTTTTCAGGCTGCAATGGTTTAACGAGCATAATAATGCCTGAGAGCATTACAAGTATTGGTAATTCTGCTTTTTATAATTGTAGCAGTTTAATAGATATTAAAATACCTAATAGCGTAGCAAAAATAGGAGATTCTGCGTTTTCAGGCTGCAATGGTTTAACGAGCATAATAATGCCTGAGAGTCTTACGAGTCTTGGTGATTCTGCTTTTTATAAATGTAACAAATTAACAAGCATAGCAATACCGGATAATGTAACAAGTATAGGCACTTCAGTGTTTTATGATTGTAATATAACCAATTTAAAAACAGGACAAGCAGGTGTTAATTATGGTTGGAAAAATATAAGCGGATTAAAAGAAATTGAATTGACAGGTAATGTTACTGGTATTACATCGTCTGCATTTTATGGCTGTACAGGTTTAACAAGCATAACCGTACCAAACAGTGTAACAGAGATTTCAAGTAAAGCCTTTTATAATTGCAGTG
The DNA here is from genome assembly GCA_048359195.1 of Candidatus Gallispira sp. GTDB lineage: Bacteria > Bacillota > Clostridia > Lachnospirales > CAG-274 > Gallispira. Next base: position 5,908 of record DBGCRA010000014.1, on the reverse strand, counting down.
GTTTGACTGAAATTATGATACCTGACAGTGTCACAACAATTGCCGGTGATGCGTTTGCAGGCTGTACCAATTTAACCATCTACTGCCCGTCAGGTTCTTATGCTGAAACTTATGCCAAGGACAACAACATACCATATTCCACAAGCGGTTATGTTGAATACAATCTGACAGAAGCTGATATACCTGCCGATGTTGGTGACGGCATAAGATTTAAGCAGAAGATATATGAATATGATAAAGATTATTTTATTGTTGGAGATCCGCCTTTTACGGGAAATCTAAGAACAATGTTTAAAGATGAGTCTTTGGTAAATCAAGTAACATATACTGTAACAGATAAAAATGTTTTAGATATAGTGTCAAAAAGCAATGTTGGGTATGTTATTTCATTAGTAGATAGAATGGGTTATGATTATGAATCAAATGCCAAAGCGACGCTTTTTAAAAACGATGAGTGTATAGTAACGGCTACTCTGCCAAACGGTGACAGCAGTTCTTGTCTTGTAAGAGTAAAGTGCTATGACACAGGCTATGATGTAAACAATGACTTTACAAAGCCTGATTTTTCAACAAGTGTTACTTGTGAAAACAATTTATCTTATAGTGATGGCAGCTTTAGCAAAAATTCCATACCGTTGACTATAAATTATGGCAATATCGCAAGGATTGACCATAATTATACTGATGAAGAAACGAATCAGTGTACAGTGAAGAATTTGAATATAAAAATTTCATTACCTGCCGGCTTATCATTTAGTTCCGATAGAATTGATGATAAATATAAAACAATTCCGATTGGTGATGTAAATGTTGGGGGCGGTGATACATTTAGTTTTGACATATACCCAACTTCTTATGTTTCAAAGCAGTTGAAAATAGATGTTGACTTTGAAGCCGACAATGTTAATGCAGAAAACGGAGCTACTATATTAGTTCAATCCGATGAGATACTTAATTACAATGTACCAAGCAGTACACAAGAATATTTAAATACATTGACAACGGAATCACAGATAGCATACTTGCTTAATGAATACTATAATTCTATTTCAAAATACGAAAATGCTGCCAATACTATGCTTGATAAGCTCAAGGAAAGTGACAGCAATGAAGCTAAAAAACAGTTAATTTATTCTGATATTAAGGATGAAGTTATAAGTAAACTCGAAGTAGTACTTAATGCACAATTATCCACCGATGAAAAAGAAGCTGTTTACAGAGCTTTGTATAAGTTTTTGAGTGAAGCTGTTGATAAACAGATTATAGAAGGAAAAATTAATATTAAATCATCCGATGTTGAAATTGGCGCCAATATTGTAAAACAGATAAGGAACAGTATAAGAAATGAAAAAATGGAATATGATATTACATTCACAAATGATTCAAAGAAAGAATGTAATTATAAAATAACATTTACCGTAACCGGTGTCGGAAATGCATTTGATTCTACAGATATAAAAATACTTGATAAAAAAACAGGAGCAAAAAATATTGCAGGTGGTTTTTCAAGTAATGCATCAAGTGTGGCAGAAGTTATGACAGGATATGTTACAAACCTACAGAATATGGGCATTGATGTAACCAATCAGGGTATTATATCCGCCGTTGATTTTTATGGTGAGGCTCTGGGCATAAACAAATATATAAAGAACAGTATTCTTAAAAAGCTGACAGATGTTGCTCCTATATTGCAAAATAAGGGCTTGGGGCAGATTGTATCATTTGCCGAAAATGTTGCAGGTGATTATAAGCTGCTTAAAAATCTTGATGTAAACAGTCTTAGCAGTTCAACATCTGCCATTAATTCTATATTAAGCAAAGACTTTACAGCGGATACAATTGCAGATAAAGCAACTCAAAGTGCTTTTAACAGTGTGGTTTCTGCAAGAAATAATTTGATTACAGCATTTACAGCTTACATTTATGGTGGGGAAGTGCCCGATAATGCCTTTACAAAGATTTTAAAGCAATTTAATATTAAGTGCCCCGTGGATATAATTGTATATGACAGTGCCGGAAATGAAATAGGCTCTGTTATGGATAATGTGATTGAATGTGATTCAGATATTATAAGTATATCCCAAAACGGTGACTGCAAGAGTATTTCTTTGCTAAAAGATGAAAACATAAGCTTTAAAATTACAGCAACAGATTATGGCAATCTAAATATATCTGTTGAGAATTATAATGATGAAGGCGGAGCTGTCGGCAGAACAAATTATTATGATATTCCATTGACTATGGATAAGGAATTTACAACAAATACAACAGCCGAAGAAGATTTGATATTGTATTCGGACAGTGACACCTATACATATAATGAAAAACTTACAGCCAATACCGATTGCAGTGTTGCGGTTGATGCAATAACCGAAAACGGAAAAGTCATAGGTTTGGGAACTTATGTAAAGGGTGATTATGTAGCGTTGACTGCCATACCTGATGAGGGTTATAAATTTGTAGGTTGGTATCAGAGTGATACATATTTGGCAAATACTGTTTTGTATGAGTTTGCCATAAGCAGTGATATAACATTAACGGCTAAATTTCTTGAGGATACTTCTGATGTTGAGGATGTTATAAAGGGTGACATAAACGGTGATGAAAAAGTTACTGCCGTAGATGCTATGCTTATAGCACAACTTGCTTCAGGAAGAAGAACAGATGAAGTTATGTATTCAAAGGCTGATATAAACGGTGATGGAAAAGTTACCGCTGTTGACGCTATGTTAGTAGCAAGATATGCCTCAGGGCGAATTTCTGATTTATAGAGAAAGAAGGATGAATATTTATGAATAATTTAAAAAGAATAACAGCAAGTGTATTATCAATGGTTATAGTATTGACTTCGATCGCAATTGTGAATGTTTTTGCTGCAAGCACAAACCTTTCCGTTAATTTAAATAACACTTCGGTTAAAGTCGGAGATGAGTTGGTGTGCAGTGTAAATCTTGATGGCAATACGGGTTGGGGTTCATTGCAATTTGACGTGTCCTATGACAACACAATACTTGAATATGTTAGTCATACTGCCGGAGATGCACTGAGCGGTGCTTCACAGGAAATATTCCCTAATACAGGATATGTTAGAGTTGTAACATACGTTAGTGGTGATGATAATATAACAGTTAATGGAAATGTTATAGATATAACATTTAAAGCTATTGACGTTGGTACTTCAGCATTAACATTGGAGTATTTTGACTGTTATGATGTTGATTTAAATGTTGTTTCATGTGATTTAACCAATGGGTCAATAACAGTTGAATCAGCAACAACACCTGATGATTCAACCACAACTGCCACAACAACCGAAACAACAACAAAGGTTGTAACGACAGAGAAGCAGACTGAAACCACAACAAAGGTTCCTGTAACTCAGGCAACAACCGAAAAGGCAACAGAAGCAACCACAAAGGCTGCAACAACAGAAAAGCAGACGGAAGCAACAACTAAGACCGTTGTAACGGAAAATCAAACAGAATCCACTACTAAGGCTGTGGTAACTGAAAGTCAGAGCGAAACAACAACAAGAAAAGTTTCAAGCGGCGGAGGCAGCAGCAGCGGTGCAGGTGCTTCAAGTATTAAAGTAAACGGATATACTTCAAAGACAACAACAGAGGCTACAACAGAGGCGGTAACAAAGGCTATGGTAACAACTGTTGAAAATGTTACGGAAACAACTACCGAAAATATTGTTTCCCTTAATAATGTAAAGGTTACAATAGGCAGTAAAACTGTTACTATAGGTGATGAAATCCATGATGTTGATGTAGCTCCATATATTCAATCAGGTTCAAATTCAACTCTTGTGCCGTTAAGAGTTGTGGCTCTTGCCATATCAGGCGGCAGCGTTGAAGACGCCGACAGCAATAAAAACATAGTATGGGACGGTGTTGCCAAGACAGCAACAATTACTGCCAATGACAATGTAATTGAATTTACGGCGGGAAGCGGTACAATGATTGTAAACCGTAAAGTAACCGTTATGGAAAACGGCGTTAAGGCTGAAATTAAAGACGGCAGAATGTTTGTTCCGTTCAGGGCATTAGGTGATGCTCTTGGGGTAGATGTTGATTGGGATTCAAGCACCAAAACTGCAATTTATAAAAGCAAATAATTATATTTAGTAACAAACCCTTCTTCTGATAGATAAAATAATATCAGAAGGAGGGTTTTTATGTTAGGAGAGAGGGCGTTAAAATTTAATCAAAAGGGCTGTAATTGTGCCCAGTGTATACTAATGGCTTGTCAGGAAGAATATAATATTAAAATATCTGACGATTGTCTGAATGCCTGTGAGGGCTTTTATAACGGACTTGGTGTGGGAGGTTACTGCGGTGTGCTTCTTGCTTCAATTATGGCAATAGGAATGCTTTGTGATGATGTAGCCTACTATCGTCTTGAAATGGTGGAAAGGTTTAACAATGAGTTTAATACACTTAACTGCTATAATTTAAAAAAGGAAAACAGCTGTAAAAAAATAATAGAAATTTCCTGTAATATATTAGCTGATATAATTGACAAGGGGAGAAAAAAATTATAGACTATGAATAGGGCAAAATTTAACTATATATGATAGATAAGTTCAAGGAGGAAAATACAATGGATATAAACCAAATTTTAAGTAAGGTAGACCACACTCTTTTAAAGCAAACTGCCGTGTGGAAGGAGATTAGGGCAATATGTGATGATGGTATTAGGTACAAAACTGCAAGTGTATGTATTCCATCAAGCTTTGTTGAAAGAGCAAAGGATTATGTGGGGGATAATGTGAAAATTTGTACTGTAATAGGATTTCCAAACGGCTATTCAACAACTAAGGCAAAGGTTTTTGAGGCAGAAGATGCTGTCTTAAACGGTGCAGATGAGGTTGATATGGTTATTAATATTGGGGACTTAAAGGATAAAAATTACGGTGCAATTCTCAATGAGATTAAGGAAATTAAGTCTGTCTGCAATGATAAAATATTAAAGGTAATTATTGAAACCTGTATGCTTACAGATGATGAAAAAATTAAAATGTGCCATATTGTAACAGAGGCAAAGGCTGACTTTATAAAGACAAGTACAGGCTTCGGCGGAGCAGGTGCGACATTTGAGGATGTTAAGCTCTTTGCGGAAAATGTGGGAAGTGATGTTAAAATTAAGGCGGCAGGAGGTATTTCATCAATAGCTGATGCTGAAAAATTTATTGAACTTGGCGCAGACAGACTTGGCACAAGCAGAATTGTCAAGATTGTTAAGGAGGAAGGAATTTGTTGACAAATATTTTAATTGGAGTACTTATTGTTCTTGTAATTCTACTCATTGTAATGGTTGCTAAGAACCGTGGTGCAGGCAGGGAAGATATTAAAACCATTGTGTATAAAAGCAATGACGAAAGCATTAAAAGAATAAATGACAGCATAAGCAGCAGCAATAAGCTTTTTAATGATATGGTTGGTGAAAAAATTTCAATTATTGATGAAAATATGTCTAAAAGCCAAACAGTATTAAGAGAATCTGTTACTGCTTCAATTCGTCAGCAGGAGGAAAGATTAAAAACATTTTCCGTTGAAAACGAGCAAAGACTTGAGAATATAAGGTCAACTGTTGAAAAGGGTCTTTCAAATATTCAGAGTGACAATAACAAAAAGCTTGATGAAATGCGTAATGTAGTTGATGAAAAGCTGCAAAAATCCCTTGAGGATAAAATGAATAAGTCCTTTGCACTTGTCAGTGAAAGACTTGAACAGGTATATAAGGGTCTTGGAGAAATGCAGAACTTAGCATCAGGCGTAGGAGATTTAAAAAAGGTACTTACAAATGTTAAGACAAGAGGAATATTGGGCGAAGTACAGCTTTCTGCTATTTTAAAGGAAATTCTTTCAAATGAGCAGTATGAAGAAAATGCGGAGGTTGTTCC
>DBGCRA010000013.1:0-3247 GCA_048359195.1 Candidatus Gallispira sp. | reverse complement strand
TTGATACAGCAGGTGTTGCTGACAGAAAGCAGGCTCGTTCTAAGTACGGCGCTAAAAAGGCTAAGGCTAAGAAGTAATAAAATTTCTTAAATAATTGTTTTATTAATGCCTCATACATTAATGATAAATTCTGTTATTGCAGAGGTTCGTTGGTAGTATAAGGCATGTGTAGCGGACTTAAATGTGTTCGCAAGTACCGTTGAATTAATATATTTTTTGATTAAGGAGGGAAGAATCGTGCCAAGAAAAGGTCATGTTTCAAAGAGAGAAGTACTGCCAGATCCTATGTATAAGAGTAAGCTTGTAACTAAGCTTATTAACTCTATTATGTTAGATGGTAAGAAGGGCGTTGCACAGAAGATTGTTTACGGTGCATTCGCTACAGTAGAAGAAAAGACAGGAAAGCCGGCCCTTGAAGCTTTTGAGGAGGCTTTAGGCAATATTATGCCGGTTCTTGAGGTTAAGGCTCGTAGAGTAGGTGGTGCAACTTACCAGGTGCCTATGGAGATTAAGCCTGAAAGAAGACAGACATTGGGTCTTAGATGGTTGACAACTTTCAGCAGAAAGCGTGGCGAGAAGACTATGGATGCTCGTCTTGCGGCTGAAATTATGGATGCTCTTAACAATACAGGTGGTGCTGTTAAGAAGAAGGATGAAACTCACAGAATGGCAGAAGCTAATAAGGCTTTCTCACATTATAAGTGGTAATAAGGAGGAATTATTAGTATGGCTAATAGAGAGTTCCCATTGGAAAGAACTAGAAATATCGGTATTATGGCTCATATCGATGCAGGTAAGACAACTCTTACAGAGAGAATCTTATACTACACAGGTAAGACTTATAAAATCGGTGATACTCACGAAGGTACAGCACAGATGGACTGGATGGAGCAGGAACAGGAGAGAGGTATTACAATCACTTCTGCCGCTACTACAACTCAGTGGCACATCGGTGATGCACCTATGCACAGAATAAACATCATTGATACTCCGGGTCACGTTGACTTCACTGTTGAGGTTGAGCGTTCATTAAGAGTACTTGATGGTTCTGTAGCTGTATTTGATGCTAAGGGCGGCGTTGAGCCACAGTCTGAAACTGTTTGGAGACAGGCTGAAAAGTATCACGTACCCAGAATGTGTTTCATCAATAAGATGGATATTATGGGTGCTGATTTCTACAACTGTGTAGACCAGATTAAAAATAGATTAGGTGCTAATCCTATTCCTGTTCAGTTACCAATCGGTGCTGAAGATGATTTTGTAGGTGTTATTGACCTTATGGAAATGAAGGCTTACATCTACAATGACAAGACAGGTACTGATATATCTATTGAGGATATTCCTGCTGATATGGCTGATAAGGCTCAGGAATACAGAGAAGCTATGGTAGAGGCTATTGCATCTACTGATGAAGCTCTTATGGACAAGTATTTTGAAGAGGGCGATTTAAGTATTGAGGATATGAAGAAGGCTCTTAGAAAGGCTTGTATTGCTTGTGAGGCTGTTCCTGTTTTCTGTGGTACTGCTTACAGAAATAAGGGTGTTCAGAAGCTCCTTGATGGTATACTTGAGTATATGCCCGCTCCAACTGATATTCCTTCAATCAAGGGTCATATTCCCGGTGATGAGGAAACTGAGATTGAAAGACATTCATCTGATTCAGAGCCATTTTCAGCTCTTGCATTCAAGATTATGAATGACCCATTCGTAGGTAAGTTGGCATTCTTTAGAGTTTATTCAGGTGTATTGGAGTCAGGTTCTTATGTTTATAACTCTGTAAAGGGTAAGAAGGAAAGAATCGGCAGAATTCTTCAGATGCACGCTAATAATCGTAAGGAAATTGACAAGGTTTATGCAGGTGATATTGCTGCTGCGGTAGGTCTTAAGTTTACTACTACAGGTGATACACTTTGTGATGAAGATAATGAAGTAATCCTTGAGTCTATGAATTTCCCTGATCCTGTTATTTCTGTTGCTATTGAGCCTAAGACTAAGGCCGGCAGAGATAAGATGGGTATTGCTCTTGCTAAGTTAGCAGAGGAGGATCCAACATTCAAGACTTATACTAACCAGGAAACAGGCGATACTATTATTGCAGGTATGGGTGAGCTTCACCTTGAAATCATTGTTGACAGACTTTTAAGAGAATTTAAGGTTGAGGCTAATGTAGGTGCACCTCAGGTTGCTTACAGAGAGTCATTTGGCCGTGGTGTAGATCAGGAACACAAGTATTCAAGACAGTCAGGCGGTCGTGGTCAGTACGGTCACTGTAAGGTTAAGTTTGAAGTTATGGATACTAATGATGAGAAGAACTACGAGTTTGTAAACGAAGTAGTTGGTGGTGCTATTCCTAAGGAATATATTCCTGCTGTTGATGCAGGTATTCAGGAAGCTATGCAGTCAGGTGTTATTGCAGGTTATCCTGTAGTTGGTGTCAGAGCAAGATGTTATGACGGTTCTTATCATGAAGTTGACTCTTCAGAAATGGCATTCAAGATTGCCGGTTCTATGGCGTTTAAGGAAGCTATGAAGAAGTCTGATCCTAAGCTTTTAGAGCCAATTATGAAGGTTGAAATAACTATCCCTGAAGAATACTTGGGTGATGTTATGGGTGATGTAAGCTCAAGAAGAGGTAGAATTGAAGGTATGGATGATCAGGCCGGTGCTAAGATTGTTCACGCTTATGTTCCTCTTGCTGAAATGTTTGGTTATTCAACAGCTCTCCGTTCTTCTACTCAGGGTAGAGGTACTTACGCTATGGAAGTACACCATTACGAGGCTGTTCCTAAGTCAATTCAGGACGAGGTTGCTTCAGGTAAGGCTAATAACTAATTTAAAAATTAATTAAATTTAAAAATTTGCAGGCATTATTGTAAAATAATGCTTGCAATTTACCATAAAATTTACTATAATAAATATAGTGCTGTAATTGATGGTTTTTTCCGTCAATTAAAACTAAAAGATTATTCTATTTATTTTAAGGAGGAAACTTTAAAATGGCTAAGGCAAAATTTGAAAGAAACAAGCCTCATGTTAATATCGGTACTATCGGTCACGTTGACCACGGTAAGACTACATTAACAGCGGCTATCACTAAGACTCTTCACGAAAGATATCAGTTAGGTGAGGCAGTTGCATTTGATAACATCGATAAGGCTCCGGAGGAGAGAGAAAGAGGTATCACTATTTCTACTGCTCACGTTGAGTACGAGACTCCTAACCGTCACTATGCACACGTTGACTGTCC
>DBGCRA010000012.1:0-13348 GCA_048359195.1 Candidatus Gallispira sp. | reverse complement strand
GTTTCCCAATGATGATGAATCCATAAATCAGTTTTTCCGTCAGATGACGCCGGATACAGGTATGACATCTGATATGGGTGCGGATTTTGACGGTGAAATGGTTGCAAAGGCTGTTGCGGCTACTATTGATGAGGTATATGAAAGAACAGGTAAAAATTCAATACTTGTAACTCATTCACAGGGCGGCAGAGCAGGCTGGTTAGTGGCTAAGTATACAGACCATCTTGCAGCAATTGTAGCCATTGAGCCGGGCGGCGGTGTAACCGAGGGCACTGAAGAATACAATGCAATTGTCAAAAAAAATATTCCTATTACAATATATTTTGGTGATTATATTGACAATGGTGACCTCCAAATTGCAGCAACTCAGGCTTGGCAGGGAATGCGTCAAAGCTGCTATGATTTTGCAAAGGCTTACACTGCGCAGGGTGGAAATGCCACTGTTGTAGATTTACCTAAAGAGGGAATTACAGGAAATGACCATTTTATATTCCAAGATTTAAACAATGATGTTGTTGCCGACCATATTGAAGCTTGGATTAAGGAAAATGTAAAATAAAGGAGTAATGAATTATGGATTATATTACATTAAATAACGGAGTAAAAATGCCAAAACTTGGCTATGGTGTGTATCAGGTAAGTAATGCGGAATGTGAAAAATGCGTTCTTGATGCTATAAGTGTTGGTTATCGTTTAATTGATACGGCACAGGCTTACGGTAATGAAGAGGCAGTAGGAAATGCCATAGAAAAATGCTGTGTTCCAAGAGATGAGCTTTTTATAACAACCAAGGTATGGATTTCAAATGCAGGCTATGAAAAGGCAAAGGCATCTATTGAAGACTCACTTAAAAAATTAAAAACAGATTACATTGATTTGCTTTTAATTCATCAGCCATTTAATGATTATTACGGAACATACAGAGCAATGGAGGAAGCATATAAGGTAGGTTATCTCAGAGCTATCGGTGTTTCTAATTTTTATCCTGATAGGCTTATTGATTTATGTAAGTTTATGGAAATTACACCTGCCGTAAATCAAATTGAAACTCATGTGTTTCATCAGCAGAAAAAGGCACACGAGATTATGGAAAAATATGGTGTACAGCATGAATCATGGGGTCCCTTTGCAGAGGGCAGAAAGGATTTTTTCAGTAATTCCTTATTAAATGAAATTGGTGCAAAATACGGTAAGTCTGCTGCACAAATTGCCCTCAGATTTCTTATTCAAAGTGATGTGGCAGTTATTCCAAAGTCAGTACACATTGACCGTATGGAGCAGAATATAAATGTATTTGACTTTGAATTGAGTCAAGAGGATATGGAAGCAATTAAGGCATTGGACGAAAAAGAAAGTGCTTTCTTCTCTCATTACGACCCTGAAACTGTTGAATATATAACAGGACTTGTAAGGTGAAAGAAGTGTAGAAATTTTTGAAATACAGAACATTATAAAATTGATAAAGCTCTTAACAATATGTTAGTATCAAGTTAGTCAAGTGATATAACAAAAGCCGACCGCTAAATTGGTCGGCTTAAATATTAATTTGGATTTTTAAGCTTATTTCTTACTTCTCTGAATTCTTCGGGAATTTCCTCAATACTCATATTTCGAGGAACAGAGGTTGAGCCTGAATCCTTTGCAGTCTGATAATACCAGCATTTAAAATTAAGGGTATTAAGAGTATCCTGTAATTCTGCAATTTGGTTTTCAATAACCTTTTTCTGCTTTTTAAAAAGCTCAAGGCGTTCATCGATTGTTTCGTCACCTGCCATTGCCATATAGATAAATTCCCTTATATCTTTTAATGGCATACCTGTTTTTTTCAAGCAGTTAATAATCTGCAGCCATTCATAGTCAGCATCCTTAAACATTCGTATACCGCTTTGCGACCTTTCCACAAAGGGAAGTAAGCCTTCTTTATCATAATATCTTAATGCTGAGGGTGCAACATCAAGTTTTTTTGCCATTTCACCAACTGTGTATAACATAATTCTTTCTCCTTGAAAAAAATTTATAAAAAATTTAAATTTACCCTTGACTTAAAGTTGACTTTAACTTTTATAATTAAATTAAACTTAAATATTATTATACATTAGTTCTTAAAAAAGTCAATAGGAGGTATAAAAATGAATGATTTTGTATTTAGTTATCCCACAAAGGTTTACTTTGGAAAAGGTGCTGCCAAAAAGGCATTGTCTGCTGAAATAACAAATTATAAAAAGATAATGCTTGCCTACGGAGGCGGTTCAATTAAGAAAAACGGTATTTATGATGAAATAATGGAGCTTCTTTCCGATAAGGAAGTAATTGAGTTTTCGGGTATAATGTCAAACCCAACCTATAAGAAGGTGCAGGAGGGTGCCAAGCTTGCAAGAAAAAATAATGTTGATTTTATACTTGCTGTGGGCGGCGGTTCCGTAATTGACTGCTGTAAGGTTGTTGCAGCACAGGCTAAGACTGATGAGGATATATGGGAAATGATTTTTGATAATAAAAAATCTCCTATGGATATGATTAAAATGGGTGCGGTTGTAACAGCATCGGGAACAGGAGCAGAAATGAATGCAGGTGCAGTTATTACAAATGAGGACAGAAAAATTAAGGCAGGAATATTTGCTGCTCATGCCGAGTTTGCTGTGCTTGACCCATATTATACATTAACTGTGCCTTTTAAACAGGTTATTTCAGGTGCTTTTGATACTTTAAGCCACTGTATGGAAACTTATTTTGGTACACCTAGAGAAACATATATTTCCGATGAAATTAACGAAGCTGTTATGAGAAATACAATAAGAAATATAAGAGCACTAATTAAAAATCCTAATGATATTGAGGCAATAAGTGAGCTTATGTGGGATTCTGCAATGGCTGAAAACAGTATTTTAAAGCTTGGCAAGATTACGGATTTTCAGGCTCATCAGATTGAGCATCAGTTAGGTGCTTATACAGACTGTAATCATGGTCAGGGGCTTGCAGTTATTCATCCTGTTTTATATAAGTATATTTACAAAGACGGTATTGGCAAATTTACACGCTTTGCAAAGGCAGTATGGAATAAGGAAACTGCTGAGGATGGTATAAATGCTCTTGCAGATTTTATTAAGGAAATTGGTTTGCCAACAACCTTTAGAGAAATGGGAATAACTGACAAAAGCTGTTTAAGAGATGTTGCAGATTCGTGTAATATTACGGCAGGCTGCTGTAAAAAGCTTACAAGTGATGAGATATTTGAAATTTTAGAGGAATGTTATTAAGGAGGCGAGGATTATGGCTAAAAGTATATTGGTTTTAGCGGGGAGTCCCAGAAAGGGTGGAAACTCAGATATACTTTGTAATCAGTTTATAAAGGGTACGGAGGAAAGCGGCAATACCATTGAAAAGATTTATGTAAATGATATGAATATAGGTGGCTGTCAGGCGTGTTATTCATGCAGAGGAACAGGTAAGTGTTTTATTAAGGACGATATGGCAGAAATTCTTGATAAAATGATTAAGGCCGATGTAATTGTTATGGCAACTCCTGTTTATTTCTATACAATGGACGGACAAATGAAAACTCTTATTGACCGCACATTGCCAAGATACACTGAAATTACAAATAAGGAATTTTATTTTATAGCAACAGCAGCGGCAGGTGAAAGAGCAATGGAGAGAACAATAGACGGTTTCAGAGGCTTTACTGATTGTCTTTACGGAGCTGAAATTAAAGGAATTGTTTATGGTTCGAGAGCATGGCAGAAAGGCGAAATAGAAAAAAGCCCTAAAATGGAAGAAGCTTATAAAATGGGCTTACATATTTAAAATATATTTAATTAAATGGAGGTTTTATAAATGAGAAAAATATTGAGTGTATTATTAACTGTAATTATGGTGTTATCGGTTTTTTGTATAACTTCATGTGCAGAAAATACAAATGCCGAAAATAACGAATACAATATAACTACACTTGTAATGCAGCTTGACAGCAGTATTATGACAATAAACGGTATAAAAACAAATATCGATAATGACGGAACTGTGCCGATGATTATAGATGGACGGACTTTAATTCCTGTCAGAGCAATGATAGAAGCTTTAAATGGCAGTGTAAGCTGGGACAGTGATACACAGACAGCCACCCTTAATCACGATGATGATGAAATACGCCTTACAATAAACAGCAGTACAGCATATTTCAATAATGAGGAAAAAACAATTGATGTTTCCCCTGTAATTATTAATGGCAGAACAATGCTGCCTGTAAGGTTTATAGCTGAAAGCTTTGGATTTGAGGTAAGCTGGAATGAAAATGAAAGAACAATAACCGTTGTAAAGAGTGAGCCTAATACTGATACAGAGTCTGTTGCAGCTGAAGAAAAAACAGAACAAAATAATGAAGCTCAAAACAATGACAAGGAAAATAAAAAGGTTCTTATAGCTTATTTTACATGGTCGGGAAATACTGATAAAATGGCTGATACAATAAAAGATGCTACAAATGGAACGGTATTTGAAATTACACCTTTAAATCCATATCCGGAGGATTATACTAAATGTACGGAAGTGGCATTGGAGGAAAGAGATAATAACTCTCGTCCCGAGATAAAGAATTTACCTGATAATTTAGATGAATATGACAGTATTTTTATAGGCTATCCTATATGGTGGCATACAGCACCTATGATTGTAGGCTCATTTTTGGAAAACTATGATTTGACAGGCAAGGACATTTATCCATTTACTCAGTCAGCATCAATGGATAAGGAACAGTTTAATAATTCCATGGAATTTGTAAAAGAATGTGCAAAGGACACCAATGTTCATGACGGACTGTTTGTAAGGGCATCGGATAGTGAGGGCATATTGGCATATCTGAGTGAAAACGGGTTTATTGATTAATTAATGGAAGGAGAATATTTTATGAAAAAATTTGTATCGATTGTGTTAAGTGCTGCAATGTTAATAACATCATTGTCAGTAAATGTATTTGGAGGCGATTTAACAGTGGAAGAAAACAAATCACAGAGAGAAATATTGGCAGAAGAAAAATTTAGTGAATTATACGATAAGGCGGTTATTCCTGATAGCATTGAGGACAGTGAGCTTTACGATATAGTTAATAAACTTGTATACGGCGAGCTTTACCAACAGGGACAGCTTACGGATAAGGACAGGGAAATGATTACTCTTGCGGTTTTAACAACTCTTGGAACAAATACTGTTCTGAAAACCCATATTTATTCAGCCTTAAATGCAGGTCTTACACCTGTTGAGATTACGGAAACGGTATATCATTGCACACCTTATGTGGGTGCGGCAAAATCTCTTGAAGCAATAGCAGTTGTTAATGAGGTTTTTGAGGAGAGAGGAATTCCTATGCCTGAAAGTCAGGCAACTGTTACGGAAGAAAGCCGTTTTGATGACGGAAGTGCTGCTCAGACTAAACTGTTTGGAAATTTAGGTGATACAAAGCCTGCTGAGGGTGAAGTAAGACTTGGTAGAAGCTTTTTGCCTGACTATTGCTTTGGCGATTTTTATACAAGAACAGGGCTTACGCTTGAACAGCATGAGCTTTTAACATGGGTTTGTATTGCTACCTTAGGTGGTGCGGAATCGCAGCTTACCGGACACACAAATGGTAACAAAAATGCAGGCAAATCAAAAGAATATATGCTTGAGGTTTTAACTGATATTATGCCATATATAGGATACCCAAGAACTTTAAATGCAATTAATATTATAAACAGTGTGTATGATGCAGAAAAATAAAAGGTGAGTTTTGTTTATAAAACTCTAAGGAGGTGGTTACATATGATTTTATTGGGAATATATTTGTTTTCAATAGTAAGTATATTTATTATGGTTTTAAACGCAGAAGAAATATAATTTAATTATTAAAAGGAGAACAAAATGGACAGAGCAAAAGTTATTTGTCACATGATTACAACTATAGACGGTAAAATTAGTATTAATTGGGATGGCAATAAGGATTATAGTGCTGTTGGAGATGAATATGACAGACTTGTATTTTCTTATGGTCAGGCATATGGCTGTGGTCGCTCTACATTTCAATATTACGAAGAAACAGACCTTTCAGATTATAAGGGTAAATATGTTGAATACAAAGATAAGGTAATAATGCCTGATGAGGGTAAGTTTTTATGTGTTGCCTTTGACAGATACGGTAAGCATCGTTGGGAAAGCAATATATTAAGCTATGCAGGACATGACAGTCTTATCTTGGAAGTGCTTACCGAAAAGGTTGCCCCTGAGTTTCTTGCATATCTTGATGAACTCAAAATCCCATATATTTTTGCAGGCAAAGAAGATTTTGAACCTGGATTGTTTTTACAGAAGATAAAAGCTCTTTACAATGTAGAAGTTTTTGTTCTTTGTGGAGGAGCTGAAATTAATGCGGTGTTTATGAAAAAGGATTTGGTTGATGAAATAAGTCTTGTAATTGGTGGGGCAATAGATGGAAGCAGAAATGCTTTAACATTTGTGGGAAGTGAAAATACAGATAACTTTCCTAAATACTTTAAGTTTAAGAATGTCGAAGTAATAGCGAATAGTGGTGTTATTTTGCATTATGTAAAATAAAAAAGCATTTTATCTGGCTTTCTTAACAAAATTTTTTAAAAAGTGGAAGCATTGTATTATTAGAACTTTTGGATTTTCCTCCCCCAAATCTCCTAAAAGCATATAATAATTTACTGCTTCCATTTTTTATATATTTAATATTGCAGGTGATTATATGGATAATATTAAACTTACTTTTGATAATAAGGAAATTTTAGTTAGATTAGATGATAATATTGTTACGAGAGAGTTGATGAAAGAACTGCCGTTGGTTTTAAGTTTTAATGACTATAGCAGAACAGAGAAAATTGCCTATTTAAACAAAAGATATTGGATTGATGATATGGTTGATAAAAATCATTGTCCTTTAAAAGGTGATTTAATGTTTTATGCTCCTTGGGGATATTTGGCTTTATTTTATAATGACTATATTGTATCAAAAGGTTATGTACTTCTTGGTAAAGTTATTTCTGGACTGATGTATTTGGATAGTCTGAAAGGAAAAGTCAAACTTGAAAAGGCTATATAATAAAATTGAGATATTGCAATATAAGATTTTTTATGTAGTTGTGCATTGTAATTCACCACAATAGTATTTTACAATACATTTAACATATTATAAATTACATTGAAATACATCTAATACATAAAGCAAAATACAGGAGTGTGTTTATGAAAGAGTATAATTATGTATTAAATATACAATAATTTAATATTAAAATGCACTTAAGAAAGTGTATCGCAATTCATATAGATATGAGTTAGCAATACACTTTCTTTTTTTGTACAAAGAAAATAAAAGATTTTTAAATTTTTTAAAAATAATTTCCGATTTTACCCATCTAAAGTTGTTTTAGTTATATAAAAGGAGGCGAAAAAGACACTGATATTCAAAACTGCATAGAGGGGAGCAAGATATATGTCAGCTCTCCCAAATAACAATAAGTGCATTATAGCTATGTTTGACAGCTATGCCAAAACTGTTATGCGAAATGCGTGCAGAAATATGATAAAGTCAGTAAGAAAAAGACAGCAATATGAAACTGTAGGAACAGAGAAAATAAAATATCTGTTTGAAAATCAACAGCATACGGACATTTATCCGTCAGAACACATAGTGGTTCTTGGGGATGTTTTTATTTAAGGGAATAGCCAAGAAGGTTACTATTTTCCTTTTGGTGGCCATTGCAAATATGATTGATGTAAATATTATTAAAACAGGTAATGCGGCTCGCACAGCGGTCGTATTTTTTTATATTTCAAATGAGGGTATTTCAATACTTGAAAACGCAGCTTTAATCGGTTTGCCTATTCCAGAAAAACTGAAAGAAGTACTTTTGCAGATTAACAAGGAGGATAATGGAAATGGAGATTAAACAGAATATTACAACTCAGAATTGGAATGAAGGTACTCTTAGCAGAATTAAGTACATAGTTGTGCATTACACAGGTAATAATGGCGATACTGCACTTGCAAATACAAACTATTTCAAATCTTACAGAGGTGCATCGGCACATTACTTCGTGGACGAAACCTCTATTTATCAGTCTATAGAGGATAAAAACATAGCCTGGCATTGCGGGGCAAATAGCTATATTCATCCATACTGTAGAAACAACAACAGCTTAGGAGTAGAGCTATGTTCATACATTTCTAATGGTAAATATGTGTTTAAGTCTCAAACAGTTGATAATGCAGTATGGCTTGTTAAGCAGCTTATGGCTAAGTACAATGTACCAATTTCAAATGTTATTCGTCATTATGATGTTACGGGCAAAATATGTCCTGAGCCTTATGTAAGGGATAATAAGGCGTGGAATGAGTTTAAGGCAAGATTAACCACCACATAGATAAAAAAGGAGCTTGATGAAATGGTTGAAACAATAAATATAAACATTAATGGTAAAAACTATAAGGTGGCAAGAATACTAAAAAATGACAAGAACTATATTGCTATCAGTGATTTGGAGCAGGCAGGCTTTGCTGTTGGCTATGATGAGAATACTAAAATTCCGAGCATAAAAAACAAGCCAAATGAATTACAACTTGTTGTGGATGGTATAGAAACATCAATTGAGGCTGTGAATATTAATGGAAATAACTATGTGCCGATACGAAGTTTGGCGATTGCTACAGGAGCTTTTGATGTGGGAAATGAAAGTGGTAGAGTTGTGGTAAGAGCAAGGTAAAACAATTTTTATGAATAGGTTTTACTATTTATGAATATAATAATTTAGCATATTTATCTTGACAAATTTGTTAAGATACTTTAAAATATGCTTAGTGGTTGTGTTGCAGACACCTGCGAGGCCTGCGACCGGAGGAGCTCATGCGTGGGCTCCTTTTTTCTACATATGAGGTTTAGGAGATGCTAATTATGAAGCCGTTTATGAATTATGAGCAGCAAATTGAAAAATTGAAGGAGAAAAACTTAATAATTAGCAACCCTGATTTTGCCAGAAATATGTTGATTAAATATAGTTATTATTCACTTATAGGTGGATATAAACGTCTGTTTAAAAATCCCATAACTAAAAATTATATTGATGGAGTTACATTTGAGGAAATAGTTGCTTTTTATCATTTTGACGAGGATTTAAGAGCTTTGTTTTTAAAATACATACTGCCGATTGAACGACAGTTAAAATCAACATTATCATATTATTTTTGTGAAAAGTATGGAGAAAAACAATCAGCATATTTAGATGCAAATAATTTTAATAATGTACCAAAGAATAGAAACGGAATAGCAAGGCTTATTGCTGTTTTGGCAGGTGCTTCAGGTAGTCCAAGCAATTATGCATATATAAATCATCACAATTTGGTTTATGGAAATGTGCCATTGTGGGTGTTAATGAATGCATTAACTTTTGGAAATGTATCTGCCATGTATCAATATTCATTGCAAACTATACAGGCTCAAGTATGTAAGCATTTTGAATACTTAAATATAAAGCAATTCCATCAGATGATAACAGTTGTTGCCAAATGCAGAAATGTTTGTGCCCATGCAGAAAGATTGTATTCCTTTAAAACAACTGATGATATTTCTAATACAGTGTTACATAAAAAATTGAATATTCCGTCAAAAGGTGGTCAATATACACAGGGCAAAAGGGATTTGTTTGCTGTAGTCATTGCCTTACGGTATTTATTAGATAACAAAGATTTCTTAAGTTTTAAAAAATCTCTTGTATTATTACTTAATAAAGTTGAAAAGTCATGTACACATTTGCCAAAAGATAAGTTGATGCAAGATATGGGATTCCCGGATAACTGGAAAGAGATAACAAGATATAAATTAAAATAGTATATAATTAGGCTCATATAGACAATGCCCAATAGTAGTTATACACATAACCACCTGAACAAAGTGCCTCTACAAAAAATATTTGACAGCATAATAAATTTATGCTATCATTAAATTACAAGAGGGAGCAACCGAACGGTTGAACCTCACATATTCAACGATTTATATGTAATCGTCCCCTTATGTGAGAGTATGGGGGCGATTATTCTTTTATTAAAATGATTATTATAATTAATAAAGTCAAATAAATGATTTCATAATTCATAATATCAATCCCCCTCTCTTTTCAGATTGGGGAGGAACAACCGCCCGTTGTCAGAACTTTTGCTAAAGCAAAAGCAACACCTATGGTGTTGTCGGATCAATCTTTCCGATTCAATATTCCCTCTTGCTTACAAACATTATACAATATTTGTTATATTTTGTAAATATGTTTGTATAGTAAATGAGCAGTTTAATGTCTTGCTCAGGACTTGTAATATTAAGCTGTAGTACCAAATTCAGTTTCTATCAAAGGTCTTATATCATCCTTTTTCAAAAGCTCATAAATAAATAATCTGCCTTTCTGCGTCCACTTAGTTCTCATCACAACATCAAACGAACCGTCACTTCTTGTAATATCAATTGTTTCAGAGCTTGTATAACCCTTGCTCTGATATTTCTTATACAATAACCACTGTTTACCTTGCTTGTATTGTACACCTTTATCCGATAAAATCTTGTTCATCATTCTTGCACTCATTCCGTAGTCCTTTGCAATCTGATTAATATTAACAAGACCGGGATTCTGCAAAATTCTGTCAGTATAATCCGCCTTTGGTTTAAGCTCTGCGATTTGCTGTTCTTGGATAGCTGTAGTTTCTTCTAATTGCTTTCTCTTAGCTCTTTCTTCTTTTAATTCAGTAAGTAATCTTATACCAAAATCAGGGTCGTTTATGACCTTTTCCATGGTACTGTCTGTCATATAAGCACCATGCTTACGAATTGTTGGCAGAACTTCATTTGTTACCCAACGCTTGAATTTTTTAGCAGTCGGTAGCTTACTGGAAAGAATAAGACTGTAAAGACCACTTTCATTGATTATAATGGTTTAGAGCCTAAATATGCCAATAAGTCAGTGCAGGTTAAAATTACATATAATAAGGTATACTTTTATGATATAGAGTTAAACCTAATAGCTGAATTTGACAGACTGTATGGCAACAAGAATTATGTTGCTATACATTGGGAGGATTGGTTGTTAACAGTAGCACGAAAGCCGAATAGTTTATTTCACTCCGAATTAACAGATATGTTTTCAGAACAATTGAAGAATTATCTGCTGAATGGCACATCAAGGCTAAGAACGGAAATACGGTACAGGTTAAATCGGCAAACATCAACGGCAACAACCTCGTAAAGGCGAGAGATGTTATAAATCTTCTTGGACGAGATTGCACTTGGAATGCAGAAAAAAAGAGAGTTGGTTGTGGTAAGGTTTTGCTTGATATTCATACGGAGATATACGAAGGTACGGCATATTGCTATATAAGGGATATGGCGGAAATTCTCGGTTTGCAGGTGGAGTACAACGCAAATGATAAATCTGTGACTTTAAAGGACGGTGATTAAATGAATTATAATGAAGAAATCTCAGATATACAGTCAGAACTTCTTGAAAATATGCCAGACACCTATTCCAAAATTAAGGGTACTTGGCTTTGGGAGATGTTTAAGGCTTTTGCAATAAAGATATTTGAGCTTTTAGGCTTGCTGACTGATACGGCAAGCAAGCTGAATGTTGAAAACCTACAGGGCGATGAGCTTGAAGCCTATGTTAAGCAGTGGACCGATATTGAAAGAAAGCGGTTGCTTCAGCAACGGTATTATCAGGAATGTTATCAATGCTGACATCTGTTGCAGGACTCCCGGAAGTGGAAAAATAAGATTTTACTCGTGAGGTGAAAGAATAAATGAAAATTAATACATATTTTACAAGGGTAAATTTTAATACCTTAAAAAACAAGGTTAATAGATATATAGTTATATATTTCACTGCAAATAATGGAGATACTGCACTGGGTAATTGTAAATATTTTCAGTCTGTAAACAGAGATGCCAGTGTTCATTACTTCGTGGATGAAACCTCTATTTATCAGTGTGTTAAGGATAGTGATGTTGCTTGGCATTGTGGTGCAGCAACATATAAGCATCCTTACTGTAGAAACAGTAACAGCGTTGGTATTGAACTTTGCTCAAGGAAATCAAACAATTATTATTTTAAGGATGAAACTGTTACAAATGCAGTGTGGCTTATTAAGCAGCTTATGGTCAAGTACAGCATACCAATCGAAAATGTAATCCGCCACTACGATGTTACAGGTAAAATATGTCCCGAGCCTTTTGTGAGAGATGCTAAGGCTTGGCAGAATTTTAAGGCAAGATTAAAAGCTGCAGAAATTAAAATGGAGGACAACGAAGTTGTTGAAACAATAAATGTAAACATTAACGGAAAGAACTATAAGGTGGCAAGAATACTTAAAAATAGCAAGAACTATGTTGCTATCAGTGATTTGGAGCAGGCAGGCTTTACTATTGGCTATGATAAAGATACCAAGATACCGAGTATCACAAACAAGCCAAAGGAACTGCAACTCATTGTGGATGGTGCAGAAACATCAGTTGAGGCTGTGAATATCAATGGAAATAACTATATTCCAATCCGCAGTTTGGCATCTGCAACAGGTGCTTTTGATGTGGGGTATGAAAGTGGTAAGGTTGTCGTAAAAACCAAATAATTATTTAAATTTGGCAATTTCTGCGGTATAATACTTATAGGTACTTTGCTAAAGGGTGGTTGGTCGAGCCTCTGTGAAAGGAGGTGAGACAGTTATGACAGCTTTTGATATAATTTATTGTTTGTATGCCATTAGACAGTTTATGTTTGATGTGTGGTACATAGCATTGACTTATAGAGTAACCCGTTGTAATGAAAAAGACCGCCCTGCGTGCAAATAGGATGCGGTCTGATTCTGTAGGCTAAAACCTACACTTTCATATTGCCGTCCAACCACCTTTGAAGTGGGTGCCGGGGAAAGGCAGGTATTGGCGTACCTGCTTTTTCCTTTTGTACTTACATTATAATATATTTTAAAAATAAAATCAATAAAATTTTTCTTAAAATGCAGGCTTAAAAAACAGTCTGCTTTTTTGTTGCTATAAATCAAAAAATTGCTTGACTTAAGCTCAAAGCAGAGTGATAAATAGTAACGGCATTATTTAAGGAAAGGAGTCCTCAAAATGCGAGTAAGAATAATAAATCTGAGTCTGCCTGAGCTGCAGCCTAAAAGATTAAAGGTATGTGCTTACTGCCGAGTTTCAACAGGTTCTGATGAACAGTCTTTATCTCTTGAAAATCAGACCTCAACATATGAAAGGCTGATAAAGTCAAATCCTGAATATGAATTTGCAGGCATCTACCATGATAAAGCAATGAC
>DBGCRA010000011.1:0-9058 GCA_048359195.1 Candidatus Gallispira sp. | reverse complement strand
TTATAATTTCATTATTAAAATCCTTATCGCTGTTTTCAAGCTTAATGTTCATATCAATGCCGCTAAAGAAATTTTTAGCAGTCTCACAGGCAGCATTAAGCTTAGTTTCAATTTCAGGTGTCATATCATTTTTGACATAACAATCAGCTTCTTCAATTGTCATATCAGGTACAAGATTTTGCACTGATGAATATATTTTTTTAATATACGTTGCCGGCTCAATTTGGTCTGAAGCAACAGGCGGTACAATTACAAAATTGTATCCGGTATAATATATTGAACCTTGTCTGCTTTTAATAGTTACAGGAAGATTATAACCTACCGAATCCGCTATGGCGAAATTAAGTTTATGAACATTATAGCTCATTATATCCATATAATTAAGGTCATATATATCCTGCTTTCCCAATATTGCAGGCAGCCAAAAAATATTTGCCTGTTTCTTTACAAGACCTGCAAAATACCACTTAGCCTTATAGCTTAACTGCAAGTCATATTCATTTGGTTCAAACTTATCAATAATATAATTGTCTTTATAAACATTTAATGTATAATTATTTATTTTATTCTCATAATAATCACAAACTTCTTCAACACTCATTCCCGAAAAATCCGTACCGTCAATAATTGTTCCCGGCAGGAATTTACCATTATACTTAATGTAGCCTATTGCAATATATAACAAAATTGCTGCTGCAAAAAGAGAAGCAAATACTATTGCTAAAATTTTACCAACAGTTAAATGCTTTTTATATGTTGTTTCTTTGCTTCTTTTTGGCGTTATTATATCATCATCAAGTTTATTTATAATTTCTTTTACAGTCTGACCTTTGGTATTATCGTTATTCTCTGTTCTCATACAAAATCCCCCATAGTTATTTATACCATTTTAATATATTTCAGTTTTCATTGCAAGCAAAACAGCAAAAATTTTGAATTTATTGCAAAATTTTAAATTTTTTTGTAATAAATTGCATACATAACAAAATCGCCTATGTTACCATAGACGATTTCGTTATTAAAATATTAACCAATAAACATCTGACTCCAGTATCTTGTGCCATTTGTAACTCCTATACCCATCTGAGTAAAATTCTTGTTTAAGATGTTTGCTCTGTGCCCTGATGAATTCATCCAAGCATTAAACACAGCTTCGGCAGTGCTCTGACCCTTTGCTATGTTTTCGCCTGCTGTTTTATAGCTTATGCCTGCATTCTTAATCATATCAAATGGTGAGCCATATGTAGGTGATGTATGTGAAAAATAATTGTTATTTTTCATATCATCAGCCTTTTTCTGTGCTACAGCAGATAAATCGCTGTTTAATGTAAGAGGTGAAAGACCATTTTCTGCCCTTGCATTGTTAACAAGTTTTAAAAGCTGATTTGCAATACTGCTGTCAGTAGCAGAAGTAGTAATTTCAGTTGTTGCTTCTGTAGTAGTATATGTAGGCTTTACCGCTGCCTGTGTAGTTGTTTCGGTAGTAGCCTCTGTAGTTGTATATGTAGGCTTTACCGCTGCCTGCGTAGTTGTTTCAGTAGTAGCCTCTGTAGTTGTGTATGTAGGTTTTACTGCTGCCTGCGTAGTTGTTTCAGTAGTAGCCTCTGTAGTTGTGTATGTAGGTTTTACCACTGCCTGCGTAGTTGTTTCAGTAGTAGCCTCTGTAGTTGTGTATGTAGGTTTTACCGCTGCCTGCGTAGTTGTTTCAGTGGTAGCCTCTGTAGTTGTGTATGTAGGCTTTACTGTTGCCTGTGTTGTTACCTCTGTAGTGGCCTCCGTTGTTGTAAATGTTGGTTTCCAATCACACTTAGTTGTTGTTTCTGTTGGCTTACAGAATTTTGTAGTAGCTTCTTCAGGCTTTAAATTATTACAAGAATTATTATATGAACCCTGAACAGTAATTATTCCGCAATTATTTGAATAATTAATATTTAATTCCTCAGCAGCAAAAGCTGTTGTTGACATTGAAACAACTGTCAATGCAGTTGCAAATAATAATTTTTTCATATTTATTACTCTCCTTTTACTTTTTTCGGCGCCTGTGTTAATTATAGTGTAATATTTGTAACAATTAAATGCAAAATATATGGCATAAGTGGCAAAAAATACTTGCAAATAAAGCTATTTTCCTATAAAATAGAAAAGATGGCAAAAAATATATGAATTAAAATAGAAAGGGATTTGTATTATGGCTAAACCTGATATTAATTTAATAAATAAAAGAAGAATTTTTGGTATAATATCTCATCCTGATGCAGGTAAAACAACGCTAACCGAAAAACTTTTACTTCATGGCGGTGCTATTCATGAAGCGGGTGCAGTTAAAGCAAGGAGAGGACGTTCTGCAAAATCTGACTGGATGGAAATTGAAAAACAGAGAGGTATTTCTGTTACCTCATCAGTTATGCAGTTTGAATATAATGACAAAATTGTTTCAATTATGGATACACCGGGTCATAATGATTTTGGTGAAGATACCTATAGAATTCTTACATCAGTTGACTCTGCTGTTATGGTAATTGATGCCGCCAAAGGTGTTGAGGCACAAACAAGAAAACTTTTCAAAGTGTGCAGTATGAGAGGTATACCTATTTTCACATTTATGAATAAGCTTGACAGAGATGCTATGGAGCCTTTGGCTTTGCTTGAAGAGCTTGAAAATGCATTAGGTTTGCCTTCTGTTGCAGTAACATGGCCAATAGGTAATGGTGCATACTTTGAAGGTATATATGACAGATTGGAAAATAAGATTTATCTATATAAAGAAAATAAAATTATTGATTTATCCGATGAAGGTGTATATGATAAACAGCTTGATGATATTTTATTTCATGAAAATTTACAGAATTTAAGAGATGAAGTCGAACTTTTAGACGGGGCAGGAAATGAATTTGATATGGAGCTTATATCAAAAGGTAAACTTTCACCTGTTTTTTTTGGTACTGCATTAGCGGATTTTGGCGTAACTAATTTTTTGGAGCATTTTCTTGATATGTCCCCTGCTCCGGGTGCAAGAAAAACTATCGACGGTGAAGTGCAGCCAACTGATGAATTTTTCTCA
Source organism: Candidatus Gallispira sp. (assembly GCA_048359195.1). GTDB lineage: Bacteria > Bacillota > Clostridia > Lachnospirales > CAG-274 > Gallispira. Next base: position 5,997 of record DBGCRA010000011.1, on the reverse strand, counting down.
GGCTTTATATTTAAAATTCAGGCAAATATGAATCCTGCCCACAGAGACAGACTGGCTTTCTTTAGAATTTGTTCAGGTACGTTTGAAAGAGGTATGGATGTTACACTTTCAAGAAACGGCAAAAAAATGAAGCTTAACCAGTCAACTCAGCTTATGGCAAATGAAAGAGAAACTGTTGATACAGCTATTGCAGGTGATATAATCGGTATTTATGATACAGGTAATTATCAGATTGGTGATACCCTTACAAATTGTAAGGATAAGCTGTTCTTTGAACCACTGCCTACCTTCCCTCCTGAGCTTTTTATGAAGGTAAGACCTGTTGATACAATGAAAGCTAAACAATTCCAAAAAGGTGTTGACCAGCTTGCACAAGAAGGTGCAATTCAGATTTACAGAACTGAGTATAATGATGTGGTTTTAGGTGCTGTTGGTGCATTGCAGTTTGAGGTTTTTGAATACAGATTAAAAAATGAATATAATTCAGAAATAAGAATGGAACCTATGAGCTATAGCGTAGCAAGATGGGTTAAGGGTAAGACTGTTGATGAAATTAAGGAACTTACCAATTCAAGATGTACACTTGTTTTTGACCACTTTGACAGACCTATTCTTCTTTTCGCAAATGAATATGCTTTAAATACCTTCGCAGAAAGAAATGAAGATATTGAATTAATTGAAGCACTTGCTGTTGATGATGATTTTTAAATAGATAAAAAGGCTTTCTGAGAATTAACTTAGAAAGCCTTTTTATTACTTAATCAAGTTCCTTACCACAATGTGGGCAGTACCTGCTAAATGACCTTATATAGCCTTTACAGTATGGACATCTGACTGTTATAAAATCAAAAGCAATTCCAATCAAAAAAATTATAATGCCGATAACTGCAAAATATGAAAAAAATACATTTAACTCAGGAATTAAATAAGGCATACACATAATAAAGCAAGCAAAGGCTAATATTCCCAATGTTATTAATAAACACCTATTTGGCTTTTTCATAAATTTCATTATATATCACCCCTCACTTACAAGCTTATAATATGATTTCAGCTTATTCGCCGCAAGATAATGTACACTGTCCTTGCTATATCCTCCATTAGCTAGGAGTTTACCTGCCTTTCTGCCCATTAAAAGCTCAATACCATCATCAATACTGTCTATTGCATAAATATGGAATTTACCTTCCTTAACCGCTGCAACAACCTCATCCTTTAATACCAAGTCCTTAACATTACTTGACGGTATTATACAGCCCTGTGAGCCTGTAAGACCTCTTTCGTTACATACATCAAAGAATCCCTCAATCTTATAAGTAACGCCGCCAATAGGCTGAATATCCCCCTTCTGATTCATACTGCCTGTTACGGCAAGCTGCTGATTAATAGGACAACCGCTAAGGCTTGAAATTATTGCATAAGTTTCTGTTGAGGATGCACTGTCACCGTCAACACCGTTATAGCTTTGTTCAAAACAAACCCTACAGCTTAATGTTAACGGATATTTCTGGGCATATTTACCGCCTAAATATCCAATAAGCACCTGCATACCCTTATCATGTATTGAGCCGCTCATTTCAGCCTCTTTTTCAATATTTACAATACCTGCTTTACCTGTATAAGTGCTTGCGGTTATTCTTGTAGGCATACCAAAGGTATAATCTCCCATTTCCATAACACAAAGACCATTTATCTGACCTACTGCCTCACCGACTGTATCAATCATAATTTCATTATCGGAAATCATTTTGTTGTATTTTTTAGCGTAAATATTTACTCTTTCCATACGCTTATTTACAGCTTTTATTATATACTCATCAGTAATACTTTCAGCCTTTTCAAGCCTAGCCCAAGCATCAGCCTCGGATAAAACATCACATATTAAACCAAATCTTGTAGTCAGCTTATCCTGTCTTTCAGCTAATCTCACAGAATGCTCCAAAAGCTCACACATTGCCTTTTTTTCAATAGGAAGTAAATTGTTTTTGCTGCAATAGTTTTTAACAAAGCCCAACATTGCACTAATATTTTCCTCTGAAAAGTCCATTTCATAGTCAAATAAAGCGCATATTTTAAAAAGCTTTGCAAAGTCATCATCATATTCCTTGAAAATCTCATAATAATACATTGAACCTACAATAATGACCTTTACATTAATTTCAGCAGATTCAGGCTGAATACCAGCAACAGTAATACCGCCGAACTGATACTCCTTTAACGGCTCAATAGTAACTTTTTCGGTTATTAATGCCCTTTTTAACGTATCCCAGGCAAAAGCATTTGTCGCTAAATCTGACGCATGAAAAATCAGGTAACCACCATTAGCCTTATGTAAAAGACCTGCCTTAATTTTCATAAAATCAGTAGTCAAATTGCCGTTTTCATTCTCATACTCTACTTCACCAACTAAGTTAGCATAGGTAGGATTATAGTCAACGATTACGGGAGCACCCTTTAGTCTACTGTTATCTACAATTAAATTAACATTGTATTTTTCAAGCATTTCTTTAGAATTCTTTTTAAAATTCCAAGGCATCATAGCAGATAATGGGTCATCGCCGCAATCATCGTCATCATCGGCAAATAAATCAATATTATCAAGAATATCCTCTTTAACCTTTAACAAATACTGACTAACCGCATCATTATCAACATATTTGTTTTGTATTGGACTTAAGAAATGCCCAACAGTAAACAAACCAATGTTATAATCCATATTTTCAATTTCAGCAGCAGCCTTTTTGTCAAGGTCACGAATTTGTTTCATAGCTGAGCTTGCTAACTCATGTACATCATCTGAGCCTTCATTAATTTCTTCCTTTTCCTCTTCAGATAGTTCTTCATATTCTTCTTCATTTATAGTTTTACCATCCACAATTGGGAGAAAATAAATACCGCCATTGCCGCTTGTTTTTACGCCAAAATTAAACTTTTTAGCCTCTTCTGTAAGTTCCTTTAAAATTTCGTCTTTTTTCTTCTGATAGCTTTTTGATATTCTTTCCTTATCATCACTATACTCAATAGATGAAAAAGCCTTTGGAATTTCAATACTTAACTGATTAATAAGTTCTTCCATATCTGCTTTAAATTCTTTACCCAGTCCTGCTTTCAATTTAAGCAGCTTAGGTGCACTAGGCTTATCAAAATCCAAGACATAGCACATATCATCAGGAGTTTTCTCCTTAATTGCTATATCTTTTGCAAACCTTTCAGCAAATGTAGTTTTACCGCTTGCAGATAAGCCTGCCAAATAAATATTATAGCCCTTGCTCTTAACATTAAGACCAAACTCCAAAGCCTCTGCACCGCTTGGCTGACCAATTAAATGATCAGTATATTTATTCTCATCTATAGATATATCCTTATTTCTGCAAAATTTTTTTAATTCTCTGTATTCCAACTCTCTAATCATATAAACCCTCCGTTTTAGCCTACTATATCCTCCTCAGGAATTAAATATTTCCACATAATATAGGCATCCTCTTTATTATCTTCATAATATTCAGGACGTATTCCCTCAAGCTTAAAACCATTCTTTCTATATAGCTCTAAGGCAGGAAGATTGCTTTTTCTTACCTCAAGGGTAAGCCCTATCATTTCCTTTTCCTCGGCTATTTCAATTAGCTTATTTACAATAATATTACCTATTCCCTTACGTCTGTAATCCTTATGTACAGCTATATTTGTAATATGACCTTCGTTTACAACGTGCCACATACCACCATAACCAACAACCTTATCATTTTCTTTAACAACTGCATAAATAGCTAAATTGTTGCTTAACTCCTTTTCAACCGCCGCTCTGCTCCAAGGAATGGCAAAGCTGTCCTTTTCAATTTCCATTATGCCTTCAATATGGCTTTTATTCATTAACTCTACTTCCATTTTTCTCTTCCAATTCTCTTTCTGCCTGTGATTTTCTTAAATATATTATTTCAAAATCATTAGGATTAACTGCTTCATCAACTCTGTTTAAAGCTAGAGCACCAATACAGGCAGCTCTCTGCATATTAGAACATTGTGGAGCAAAGCTAAATCCACTATTAAATTCTGTAATTATATCTTTAAATACAGGTACTCCGTCACCTAAGAAAACAGCATTTTCATCTCTTTCTGATACCATATTAAGAAGCTCATTAATATCACAAGCCATATAGTCACTAATTCTTTCAAAGCCCTCCATATTACTGTAAATGGCTGAATATACCTGATTTCTTCTTGCATCCATAATAGGTACTATCAGCTTATTACATTCAGGCAAATTATAAGCAAGACCATCAAGTGTTGGTACAGGTATTATTTTTTTATCAAGTCCATGAGCAAGTCCCTTTGCTGTTGCTGCCCCTATTCTAAGTCCAGTAAAGCTGCCTGGACCGCTTGCACAGGCAATATAATCTACTGTCGATAAATCAAGTTCAACCATATTTTTAAGCTGTTCAATCATAGGCATTATAGTCTGTGAATGAGTTTTTTTATAATTAGTAGTAAATTCAGCTATTGTTTTGTTTTCATCAACTAAAGCCACACTTGCAACAAGTCCTGTTGTGTCTAATGCTAATATTTTCATTTATCTAACCTCTATTTTTCTATAATTTACATCATCTATAGTTAAATCCTTGCTTATTTCTATCCATTTGACGTTATCGGGCAATACTTCTGTAATAAGCTCCGCCCATTCTATAAGACATACACCATCACCAAAGAAATATTCATCACAGCCAATGTCATACATTTCATCAGGGTCGCCTATTCTGTAAACATCAAAATGATAAAAAGGTATTCTGCCTGACTTATATTCATTTACAATGGTAAATGTAGGACTTGTAATATGGTCATTAATGCCTAAACCTTCGGCAAAGCCCTTTGTAAACACCGTCTTACCGACGCCTAAATCCCCCTTTAGGCAATATATTTCACCTAATTTGGCTTTTTTCCCCATTTCAAATCCCAATTTTTTAGTTTCTTCCTCTGAATAAACATCATAAATCATAATATAAAACTCCCAACATTTAATAACTTGATTATAGCATATAATTTTTTTTATTGCAATAAAGTAATACATTCTAAATAAGTCTTGTTGACGTAAAGTATTCCAAACCCTCTTTATTTTTTTACTGGAAAAAATCATTAAGGATGATTTTTAAAAATATATTCTTTATTAATATGGAAAATTAAAATGACTATTAAAGTAAAGAAAAACATTGAAATTTTCATAAAATTACAACACATTTAAATACTCATATAATATTTCAAATGTATAATAAATCTCTTTTAATCACAAATTTTTGCTGAACAATATTGACAGTTAGGTAAATATTGCGTATAATATAAATAAATGAATGGTTCATTCAAAACAAGTAATATATCTAATCAGGAATGAAACAATTTCTAATATATAGAGGTGATAATATGAGGCAGAAACTTTTTTATATATTTATATTAGCTATAATTCTTTTAGTATACAATACTTTATTCTATAGCGGCAACTATGTTATTTTTATACTTACCTATATTTTTTCGTTTGTTTTTCTGCTTTTCTATTCTGTATTTTCGATTTCCACCATACCTGAAAAAATTGTACAATCCATAGTTTATGCACTTATTATGGTATCTCAAATTCTTTTTGACACTTTTATTGTTAGGTCACTGTCATATGAAAATGGTAAAATTTGCATTTTAGGTAAATTGTTAGGCGCTTTGCTTATCTTTACCCCTTTTTTGATAAAGATAAGTTTTTTTAATAAACAACATAACAGCTTCCCTTTTACATCTTGGGCAGAGTGTTATTCTATTTCGTATTCTCAATTACTACATGATAAAAACGAAATTTTTAACAAGATTAATAAGATAATAACCAACGGACAAAAATTGTCAAATGTAAATTTGCAGGAAATCATACATGAGTTGCCGCGCCATAGCTCCTTTGCCTATATTAACAATGGCAGTCTTACAGATAGCTACTTTGAACAAGCTACCAAAGCTTTGTATGACGGATAT
>DBGCRA010000010.1:0-17122 GCA_048359195.1 Candidatus Gallispira sp. | reverse complement strand
AGGTCTGCAATAACATTTAAAACTTCCCCCGTAAGCTCAGGGTCAAGAGCCGACGTAGGCTCATCAAACAAAACAATTTCAGGATTTCTCATTAATGCTCTTGCAATAGCAACTCGCTGCTTTTGTCCGCCTGAAAGAGTTGAAGGCATAACATTGAGTTTATCCTCAAGCCCTACCTTTTTAAGCATTTCAACAGCCATATACTCTAATTCAGCCTTACTGCCTTGCTTATTAAGCATAGGAGCACACATAAGATTTTTCTTAATAGTCATATGCGGAAATAAATTAAAATGCTGAAAAACCATTCCTGCTTTTGATAATATTTTTGTTTTTTCCTTATGATGAGGATATTTTCCATCTATACACAGATTATTGTTTGCAATGCTTATAGTTCCGTCATCAACAGTTTCCAAATCAATTAAACACCTTAAAAAAGTACTTTTTCCGGAGCCTGAAGGACCAAGTATGGCAACAACTTCACCCTTTGCAACACTAAGGCTTACACCTTTTAAAACTTCAAGGTCACCAAAACTTTTATAAATATTTTTGGCTTCTATTTCATACATACTTAACCCTCCCCTCTAAAATGCCGCTTTCTTTTCAAGTTTTTTAAATAATATTGATAAGAAATAGCTTAAAACCAAATAAAATGCTGCTGCAACAACATAAGCTGAAATATTTGTTGTTCTGTTTACAATTTTATTCGTAATATTTAATAAATCAGACAAACCTAATGTTGATATTAAAGCTGTATCTTTTAAAAGAATTATGGTTTCATTAGCCACAGCCGGTAATGAAATTCTAAACATCTGGGGCATAACAATTTTAAATTTAGTATGCATTTCACTTATACCAAGTACTTTTGCCGCCTCATACTGTCCCTTGTCAACAGATAAAATACCACCTCTGAATATTTCAGCAAAATAAGCCGCATAATTAAGTATAAAGGCAATAGCACCTGCCGTAAATCTATCGGATATTACAAGATACTGACCAATTTTAGGAATAAAGGGCATACCAAAATAAACAAAGAAAATCTGTAAAAGCAAAGGAGTACCCCTCATTATAAGAATATAAACGCCTACTATTTTATTTATGATTCTATTTTTACCCGTATATAAAAAAGTCAAAATCAAACCTAAAGGTACAGACAAAACTATTGTTACAATAAACAGTTCAATAGTCAGCTTACAGCCTATCATCATCTGATTTATCCAGGAAATCAAGTCCATAATTTATCTCCTTTTTACAAAGAAAAGGGGCTGTATTGGCAGCCCCGTTACTATATCTTGTTAATTAGTTATTGTTTACTACAATATCTTCACCAAACCACTTTTCAGAAATCTCAGCAGCAGTACCATCAGCGGATAATTCATTAAGAGCTGCCTGGAGCTTTTCAATTAATTCAGTGTTGCCCTTCTTGGCAGCAATACCATATTGTTCAGAACCAAAGTCATCTTCAATAATAACAAAGTTCTTATCAGCATTCTGTGCAAGATAATATCTTGCAACAACCTCATCAACAACAACAGCATCAACTCTGCCAACCTCAAGATCGGCAAAAGCTAAAATATTAGTATCATAAGTAGGCATTGAAGCAAACTCATTATGTATATCATCAGCTTCAACTGCATCAACTGCAGAAGAGCCATCCTGAATGCCTACAACCTTGCCTGCAAGATCAGCCTTAGATTTAATATCAGAACCATCATTTACAACAATAATCATTCTGTTGTCAAGATATGGCTCAGTAAATTCCATAGACGCAAGTCTTTCTTCATTAATTGAGAAACCATTCCATATTAACTGAATCTTATCAGAGCTAAGCTCAAGCTCCTTGCTATCCCAGTCAATAGGCTGGAATTCAATTTCAACACCCATCTTTTCAGCAGCAGCCTTTGCTAAATCAATATCAAAACCAACAATTTCATTGTTCTCATCTCTGAAACCCATAGGTGGGAACTCATCATCAAGACCAACAACAATCTTTTCAACACCGGCTGTATCAGCCCCATCATCAGTTGCCTCAGGTGTAGTATTTCCGCCACAACCTACCATAGCAAAACCTAAAGTCATTGCAAGTAAAACACTTATAAACTTCTTCATAAAAATTTCCGTCCTTTCAAAAATAAAAATTATTATGACAATAATATAGCATACTTTAGCAATTCTGTCAATTAAAGTATTAAAAATAATTAAGTCATTAATTACAAAAATAAAATAAGAGCCGCAAAAACGCAGCTCCTGATATGTAAATTATTCAACTATTTTAAATCCTTCATTTTTTAGAGCATCAACAATACATTTAATGTGCTCATGATCTCTTGTCTCAATTCTCAAGTCCAAAATACAGGATACAATATCAATATTCAAATCATATCTGTCATGGTGAATAGAAACAATATTACCGCCCAAACCTGCAACAATTTTAGAAACAGCTTCAAGCTGACCCGGCTTATCTGTCAGTTCCATTTTAATAGACAATGAACGTCCTGAATTTAAAAGACCTCTTGAAATAACTCTTGACAAAATAGTTACATCAATATTACCTCCGGATACAAGGCAGCAAACCTTCTTTCCCTTAATATTAACCTTGTTAAACATAGCCGCCGCAACAGACACGGCACCTGCACCCTCAGACACAAGCTTTTGCTGCTCCATAAGCGCAAGTATGGCAGATGCAACCTCATCATCTGTTACGGTAACAATTTCATCTACATACTGTGAACAAATTTCAAATGTATTATCACCGGGAGTTTTTACAGCAATACCGTCTGCAATAGTTTTAACTCTTTCAAGGTGGCAGATATGTTCATCCTTTAATGAATTGTACATTGAAGGTGCTCCCTCAGACTGAACACCATAAACCTTGCACTTAGGATTTAAAGACTTAATGGCAAAAGCAACACCGGAAATTAGTCCGCCGCCGCCAATAGGCACAATAACCGCATCCAAATTAGGGAGCTGATCCAAAATTTCAAGACCGATGGTACCCTGCCCTGCTATAACATCCACATCATCAAAAGGATGTATAAATGTATAACCCATTTTTTCCTTTAATTCCATAGCCTTATTATAGGCATCATCATAAACACCCTTTACAAGACAGACATCAGCACCATAGCTTTTAGTAGCCTCAACCTTTGATATAGGCGCACCGTCAGGCAGACATATAAGTGACTTAATTCCGTTGGCAGTTGCCGCAAGAGCAACACCTTGTGCATGATTTCCTGCCGAACAGGCAATAACGCCTTTTTTCTTTTCTTCATCACTAAGCTGAGAAATTTTATAATAAGCGCCCCTAACCTTAAAAGAGCCTGTAATCTGTAAATTTTCAGTTTTTAAATATACATCGGCATCAGGATTAATATTTGGAGCCTGAATAACAGCCGTATCTCTTATAATGTTTTTAAGTGTATACGCTGCATGATAAACCTTATCCAAAGTCAACATAACAATACTCCTTATTTAACCGCAATTACTTCTACTTCACAAAGAACATTCTTAGGCAATGTCTTTACAGCAACACAAGAACGTGCAGGCTTAGTTGTAAAATACTTGCCGTAAATTTCATTAAATTTGGCAAAATCATCCATATCGGCAAGGAAACAGGTAGTCTTTACCGCCTTAGTCATATCGGTGCCTGCAGCAGCCAGAATAGCCTGTAAATTCTTCATAACCTGTTCAGTCTGTTCTTCAATAGTCACAGCCTCAATCTGACCGTTTTCAGGATTAATTGCAATCTGACCTGATGTAAAAACAATATTGTCTAAAATTATACCCTGTGAATATGGTCCGATAGCAGCCGGCGCTTTATCTGTATTAATAGTTGTCTTCATATTTAAAACCTCCAATAAATAATTAATGAATAGATTATACCACTTATTAAGTGTAAAATCTACTTTTTTTTAATTTTATTTCAGGTTTTATTTATAATTTTTAATGTTTTGCTTATATTTTCCTTGACAATAACATAATTTAAAAGTATAATGGTTTTGTTGTATGCGGACATGGCGGAATTGGCAGACGCGCTAGACTTAGAATCTAGTTCTCAGGAGTGGGGGTTCAAGTCCCCCTGTCCGCATCTTTTTTTGATTATACATCGGCATAAATACCGGTAATTTTGTATATTCATTTCACTTAATATTTTATTACCAATATTATCAACTTTATAATCGCAAAATTAACACCTATAAAAGTGATTTCTTGAAACAGGACAGAGGGACTGAACTCCTCCATATTGGTATGCTATTATCCAGTCTCTTACAGTTCTTTGGTTAAATTATTAAAGGTTCCTTGTCAGCCGTTGTATCTGTCAAAGAACCTATTTTATAAGCAAATCTACCTACTATTTTATTTATTATCTATAACCCATTTTCTCTCCTCATCAGCCTTAATTTTTATAACCTCCCCTTGTTCCGCAGAATTTTCATTAACATCAAATTTTCTTGTACCGCCGGGCACCTTTACTTTTACATAACTTTCATCACTTTCCACTACCTCAAGATTATCATATTCTTCAACTGAATTTATGCTTTTTAAAGCAGCAACCGTATTTCCGTTTACTATTGCAGTAATCTGTTTATCGGAGCTTAAATTTTCATAGCCCTCATAAAATGTAACCCCCAAATCGGTAACAAAAAAATCATCACCAAGTTTTTTGCACTGTGACTTATCTGCATATATTTTAATTTCAACGGTTTTAAGCTTTTCAGTATTCATATCCTTTTCAAATGCCGCCACCCATATATTATAAGGAATAGGCTTGTCCTTATCCTCGGGATCATACTGTAACTTTACCTTATTGTCAGCTTTAAGCTTGTCCAAAAGAAACTGTGCCTGTCTTAATGACAAGTATTCCTCGGGAGCAAAATATTCACTGTCTACTCCCGCAATCAAATTTCCGCAAAAGGCAGCATTTATGTATTTATCATACCACTTGCTTATATCCGTATCCTTAAAGGTAATTTTTCTTTCCATTGAATTAATTTCTTCAATACCATATACATTTAAAGACACCATTCTTGCTGCCTCTGCCCTTGTTATAGGTTCATTTTCACCTACTGTTCCAAGCTGTATATTATTTACACTGTCCTTATTGCATCCTGACAAAGCAAGTACTATTATTACCGCAAAAAAAATTCTGAACATATTACTACCTCCCAGTAATTATATATGTCCGGAATTATGAATTTATAACTAAAATTTTAAAAGCCCATTACCTATGTTACCAATTAAAGGATAAACAATGCCCTTTTCATTTAAAGAAATAGCTTCCAGCTTTATATTCATATACCTGCTTTCACAAATATCGTCTTTTCCAAGCATTATTATTTCATAATAACACTCCTCACCCTCATGAAGAAGGTCACCCACAGATGTACTTTCAGTATTTGGTCCTCTTTGATGCATAAATTCAGGTGTATATTCCGTAAAAGGACTTTCCGGCAGCTTATAAAATCTGTAGCCCTGACATAAAATTACAGGTGTCCTGAAAATATTTGTTATATAATTATGAAGAAGGTCAAGAGTCATATTTTCCCTTACCACAAAATTAAAGGAGCAATCAGGATTTTCCATATCAACTATTTTTAAATCATACACATTAAATTCAGGCTCATATAATGCCAGTATATTTTGCCTTTCCTTTTCATCACCTAAAAGAGCTGCATCTAAAACCTCATCACCGCTCATATTTTTAAATATATAAGGCGTTTCATTATCAGCCTCAACGCCAAAAAATTCAGCACCAAGCCGTGACAGCTTATATATTGTGCATGGCGAATATATTGCTGAATTTATTATGGCATCCACATAATAATCGTCGCCGGTATGAAGTACATTAACAAAATAGTTTAATTCCTCCTCAAAGGAATATTCATACATATAAGTCGTATTTATAAACCTGAAATAATAGCTGAAAGGAGTCAAAAACCACTTATCAATTACAACACCTCTTGCATAAGCCTTTGCTGTTATTGCCCTTTCCATATCATCCATATCCTCTGCTGTCATTGTCTCTGATATTTCAAGAGCAATTTCACCATAGGCATCTTCAAATATTTTATCAACAGGTATGGGATTAACAAGCCAATTCTTAATCATATCCATTGTTACATCATATCTTTCCCCCATAAAATCATCGCTTAAATAGGTAGAGGAAATCTTTATGGCTGCTCCTGCCATTTCATAAAGAAGTTTTTCGTTGTCCTCGTATTCAAGAGTGTCTGCCTTTTTGGAAGAACAGAACATCGATACACTGACAGAAGGCATTTTTTCTATATATCCCAAATCAATTCCTATCATTGTCAGATAATCAATATATTCAATATCAAATGATGTAATGTCACCTATTTTTTTAATATCCTCAAATTCCATCTGCAATTCATCATTTAATGCAATACCTTTTCGAAATGCTCTTACAACTGCCTTAAAATCATTGCATATAGGATGATTTTCTATACTGAATTTTAAATTGTAAATGTCCATTGAGCCTATTCTTTTAACAGAGTTGTTTTTTAATACGGGATATAAATCATTGGTATCCGCCCCATATTCAGCAATATAACAGGGTGTGATAACCGTATCCTCAATAAGAGTTGAATAGTACCACTTTCTGAAAAAAGCAGACACATATTTAAGCAGATTGGTTTTTCCTTTTATTTTAATATCATTATATACGTATTCAAAACTGACCAAAAAATATAAATTAATCTTATCTAAAATTTGGTCATTAACAATTTCATAATTTTTCATATAATACCTCTTATTATACATATTTCAATATTCAGTATTCCCGACTGAACAAATAATAACACATGGGCATATAATAATAAATTGAATATTTTTTGTTATATGTCTTATTGTTTATTTTAAACTACTTTTTTAATTAAGTCAAATATATATGAAAATTTTTTCAAGAACCAAATTTTTTTATAAAAAAAATAAAATTTGAGGTTTACTATTTCGCCAAAACTTGTTATAATAATGGTAGAATATTTTGCAACCTGCATTATATTTATTCACAAAGGGTTAACCACCCTCAATTAATTCTTAATTAAGGAGGATTTTACAATGTCAAAGGTTATGCAAACTATGGATGGTAATCAGGCAGCCGCTACAGTATCTTATGCTTTTACTGAAGTTGCCGGTATTTATCCTATTACTCCATCCTCACCAATGGCTGAATACGTAGATGAATGGGCAGCCAGAGGTAAAAAGAATATTTTTGGTCAGACAGTAAAGGTTGTTGAAATGCAGTCTGAGGCAGGTGCAGCAGGTACAGTTCACGGTTCATTGGCATCCGGTGCTTTAACTACTACATACACTGCATCTCAGGGCTTACTCCTTATGATCCCTAATATGTATAAGATTGCAGGTGAGTTGCTTCCATGCGTACTTCACGTTAGTGCTCGTTGTGTTGCAAGCCATGCTCTTAACATCTTTGGTGACCATTCTGACGTTATGGCTTGTCGTCAGACAGGTTTTGCTATGTTGGCTTCTTCATCTGTTCAGGAGGTTATGGACTTAGGTGCTGTTGCACACCTTTCAACTATTAAGTCTAAGGTTCCTTTCCTTCACTTCTTTGATGGTTTCAGAACTTCTCACGAAATTCAGAAGATTGAAGTTCTTGACTATGATGATTTAGCTAAGCTTGTTGATATGGACAAGGTTAAGGAATTTAAAGAGCATGCTCTTAATCCTGAGCATCCATGTACAAGAGGTACAGCTCAGAACCCTGACATCTTCTTCCAGGCTCGTGAGGCTTGTAATCCATACTACGATGCAACTCCTGCTATCGTTGAGGAATATATGGCTGAAATCAGCAAGCTTACAGGCAGAGATTACAAGTTATTTAACTACTACGGTGCTCCTGACGCTGAAAAGGTTATCATTGCTATGGGTTCTATCTGTGATACAATCTCAGGTACTATTGACTACCTTGCAGCTAAGGGCGAAAAGGTTGGTCTTGTAAATGTTCATTTATACAGACCATTTGTTCCCGAAAAATTATTAGAGGCTATTCCTGCTTCTGCTAAGAAGATTGCTGTTCTTGACAGAACTAAGGAACCAGGTTCTCTTGGTGAACCTTTATATCAGGATGTATGTACTGCATTCTTTAACAGTGACAGAAATCCTGTTATCGTTGGCGGTAGATTTGGTCTTGGTTCAAAGGATACTACTCCTGCTGATATTATTGCAGTTTATGAAAATCTTGATTTAGACGCTCCAAAGAACGGCTTTACATTAGCTATCAATGATGATGTAACAGGTCATTCATTAAAGAGAGGCGAAGTTGTAGACGTTACTCCTGAGGGAACTACTAACTGCTTATTCTGGGGTCTTGGTTCTGATGGTACTGTAGGTGCTAACAAGAACTCCATCAAGATTATCGGTGACCATACTGATATGTATGCTCAGGCATACTTTGCTTATGACTCTAAGAAGTCCGGTGGTATCACCAATTCTCATTTAAGATTTGGTAAGAGCCCTATCCGTTCACCATATCTTATTGATACAGCTGACTTTGTTGCTTGTCATCAGCAGTCTTACTTAAATAAGTATGATATGACATCTAACTTAAAGGATGGCGGCAGCTTCTTATTAAATACTATTTGGTCAGATGAAGAATTAGATACTCATTTACCGGCTAATGTTAAGAGAGATTTAGCTACTAAGAATATTAATTTCTATACTATTAACGCTGTTGAAATTGGTAAAGAAATCGGTCTTGGCAGCAAGTTTAATATGGTATTACAGTCTGCATTCTTTATGATTACTGAAATCATTCCTAAGGATGATGCTATTAAGTATATGAAGGAATTCATCGTTAAGTCTTATGGCAAGAAGGGTGAAAAGATTGTAAATATGAACTATGCCGCTGTTGACAGAGGTGCTGAAGGCTTCCACAAGGTTGAAATCCCGGCCAGCTGGGCTGATGCTAAGGATGAAGCTGCTGCAACTGCTGACAGACCTGACTTCATTAAGAATATTGTTGACGTTATGAACGCTCAGAAGGGTGACACTCTTCCTGTATCTGCATTCAAGGGTATTGAAGACGGTACATTTGAGCATGGTACTGCTGCTTACGAAAAGAGAGGTATTGCTATTAACGTTCCTACTTGGGATCCTACAAGCTGTATCCAGTGTAATCAGTGTGCATTTGTATGTCCTCACGCTTGTATCAGACCATTCCTTTTAACTGATGAAGAAGCAGCTAATGCTCCTGATGCAGTTAAGGCTGTTGACGGCAAGGGTAAGGAAGCAGGTTATAAGTATGTAATGCAGGTTGACATTATGGACTGTACAGGCTGTGGTAACTGTATCGCATCTTGTCCATTAGCAGGTAAATCTGATCCTCTTACTATGGTTCCTATTGATGATGCAAGAGATCAGGTTGAAGCTTGGGATTACGTTATTGACCTTGCTCCAAAGGCTAACCCTGAGGATAAGTACTCTGTAAAGGGTTCTCAGTTCGAGCAGCCATTACTTGAATTCTCAGGTTCTTGCGGCGGTTGTGCTGAAACTGCTTATGCTAGATTAATTACACAGTTATTCGGTGACAGAATGTACATTGCAAATGCAACAGGTTGTTCTTCAATCTGGGGCGGTTCTGCACCTTCTACTCCATATACAACTAACGCTGAAGGTCACGGTCCTGCTTGGTGTAACTCATTATTCGAGGATAATGCTGAGTTTGGTTACGGTATGTACACAGGTGTTAAGCAGCAGAGAGAATTACTTGCTGAAAAGGTAACTAATATTGTTAATAACGCTCCTGAGGGAGATGTTAAGGCAGCTGCACAGGCTTGGTTAGACACTATGAACAAGGGTGAAGAGTCTAAGGCTACTTCTGCTGCTTTAGTTTCTGCTATTGAAGCTGCAGGTGCTGACTGTGATGACTGCAAGTATGTTCTTGCTCACAAGGATATGCTTGTTAAGAAGAGCCAGTGGATCTTTGGTGGTGACGGCTGGGCTTATGATATCGGCTTCGGCGGTGTTGACCACGTATTAGCTTCCGGCGAAGATGTAAACGTATTTGTATTTGATACAGAAGTTTACTCTAACACCGGTGGTCAGGCTTCTAAGGCTACTCCAACTGCTGCTATTGCTAAGTTTGCTGCTGCAGGTAAGAGAGTACGTAAGAAGGACTTAGGTATGATTGCTAAGAGCTACGGTTATGTTTACGTTGCTCAGGTTTGTATGGGTGCTGATAAGGCTCAGTTAATGAAGGCTCTTAAGGAAGCTGAAGCTTACGACGGTCCATCATTAATCATTGCTTACGCTCCATGTATTAACCATGGTTTAAGAACTAACTTCCATATCGAGGCTAAGAAGGCTGTAGATTGTGGTTACTGGCAGTTATACAGATACAATCCTGTTGGTGAAGTATTTACATTAGATTCTAAGGAACCTACTGCTGACTTTAAGGAATTTATTAAGGGCGAAGTAAGATATACTTCACTTGTTAAGGCATTCCCTGATGTAGCTGAAGAGTTATTTGATAAGTGTGCTGAGGATGCTAAGAGAAGACTTGAAGGCTACAAGAAGTTAGCTGCTAACAACTAATATTAATTGTATTTGTCATTGATGAGCTTTAATTTGGAGGGCTGTTGCAAAACAGCCCTCTTTATATTTATTATTTTAAATTTTTTACGGAGGCTTATATGAATAAAGGAAAGATAAAAAAAGCATTTAAAGCTGCCTTTCCTCATACAATTCCAATTTTTGCAGGTTTTTGGTTTTTGGGACTTACCTATGGCATATATATGAATGTTTCAGGCTTTAATTTCCTCTACCCTATGTTAATGAGCCTTACAATATTTGCAGGCTCTATTGAATTTATAACAGTAAATCTGCTCTTAGGTTCATTTAACCCTTTTCAAGCTCTTGTTATGGCTCTTATGATAAATGCCAGACATTTGTTTTACGGTATTGCTATGCTTGATAAATATAAGGGGACAGGCTTTAAAAAATTTTATCTTATATTTGGTATGTGTGATGAAAGCTTTTCCATTAATTACACT
Source organism: Candidatus Gallispira sp. (assembly GCA_048359195.1). Taxonomy (GTDB): domain Bacteria; phylum Bacillota; class Clostridia; order Lachnospirales; family CAG-274; genus Gallispira. The sequence goes on along the minus strand of DBGCRA010000010.1, from coordinate 6,095 downwards.
GCTGATGTACCTGAAGATATTAACAAAGGTTGGTTTATGTTTTTTGTTACCCTTTTAAACCACTTTTATTGGTTTTTCGGAGCAACATTAGGCGGTATTTTCGGTTCATTTATTAATTTCAATACAGAGGGACTTGACTTTGTAATGACGGCAATGTTTGTAGTAATATTTATGGAACAGTGGCTTAAAGACAAAAAGCACATTAATTCCCTTCTGGGACTTTTAATATCAGTATTATGTCTTATCGCCTTTGGTGCAGATAATTTTATAATACCTTCTATGCTTGGCATTATAGCTATGCTTACATTAATCAGAAAGCCTATGGAAAGGGAGGCAGAAAAAATATGACATTAATACAGCAGATTATAACTGTAGCTATGATTGTTATCGGCACCATGACTACAAGATTTTTGCCATTTATAATATTCCCTGCCGGCAAGCCTACGCCTAAATACATACAATATCTTGGCAATGTTCTGCCGGGTGCAGTATTTGGTATGCTTGTTATATACTGTTTAAAAAACATAAGTATTTTTACAGGCAGCCATGGTATTCCTGAACTTATATCAATCATTTTTGTTATTATTCTTCATTTGTTCAAAAGACAAATGCTCTTGTCCATTTCAGGAGGAACAATACTTTATATGCTGTTAGTACAGTTTATATTTTAAAAGCAGTTGCCAATCAGCAACTGCTTTCTCATTACATAAAATATCTTTTAAATAGGTTATATATACTAATTTTATCCAATATCAAATTTCCTTAATTAGCCTTTTCTGTCTCAATAGTATATACTCTGATACCACTCTTTTTGGATCTGATGTATAAATCAGCAGGATTACCTTCATATTCAAAGGTTTCTGTCTTTAATGTACTGTCAACATCCATTTCGCCAATAACACAACCAAAATTATCTATAACCTGTAAAGTTCTTGTTTCTGTTACAGCTCTTGCAGATACTGTTATTTTGGTTTTTCCGTTTACAGGGAAAGAAACCTCTCTTTCTTCCTTACCACCCTTGCCCTTAAGGTCTAAGTATCTCGTATAATTATTGCCCTCCAATGTTTCATTTCTGTCAACAATTTCAACATCGGGATAAAGTGTTAATCCATCAATATTCACTTCTGAGCTTACCTCGCCCACATCAGCAAAATTATCACTTGAAAAATTCCAAATACTGTCATCATAGCTTATTTCAGTATCTGCATCACTTCTTATGGTAATATTAATTAATCTGATACCATCACCTGTTATCTTTATCCTCTGTGCATCACCTTCATACCTTACAACCTGCACATTAGCTTCCGTTGTATATGTCAAGCTTCCTCCTGATAAAACAGTATCATCACCGGAAATAACGGTTAACGGCTCTTCTCCTGAGTTTGAGCAAGCTGTAATATATATATCGGTATCACCGTCAACATCAAATTCTACAGATCCGCCCAATGAAAGATAATGAGTATATTCATCTCTGTTATTTATTGTAGTACTGCCATTCTTTACTTCCATATTGCCGGCATCAGGCTTTAATGTCAAACCATTTACAGTTGTCTCATCTGAAATACTGCCTAAACTATTAAAATTAAGTCTGCTAAAATTCCATGTCTTTATTTTACCCATTTCATCAGATGCTGACGGATATAATTCTTCTGCTTTTTTCATTGCAGCCTCAACATTTAAAACACCCTCAGATCCAACAAAATAATCTCCTGCAAGTCCCAGTGTCTTTGTTACAGTTGATAATATACAATCCTTAATTTCATCATTTGTCATTTCAGGCTTAAAGGATTTTAGTAATGCAACTGCACCTGTTACATGGGGAACCGCCATGGATGTTCCGCTTTCACTTACATATTCACTTGTGCCCATCTTACAGCTCCAGATATTTACTGCAGGTGCTGTAAGGTCAACAGTATCTGCACCAAAATTAAAGACATCATATTCAGGGTTGCCTAATCTGTTTGAACCTGATACACATATGATATTTTCACAGTCATAGCCACCGGGATAATTTGCATGGTAGCCTTCTCCGTCATTTCCTGAAGATGCTACAAATATACCATTATAATTGTCAATAGCAGCTTCAAGTATTTCACTAAATGCTTGATCATTATTGGGAATTCCATTATTACTCCTGCTATAGCTGTTACTGGTTACCGGAATATTCATCGTATTTGCATAGTCCAAAGCTTCAATAACCGCAGAATAGCTATATTTTGCATATCCATACTCGCCATCTTCAGGAGTACTTGTTATCCTTAATGAAGCAATTTTACAATCCTTAGCTACACCATAAACTCCCATATTATTTGCACCGCTTGCAGCAGCAGTACCTGCCACGTGAGTGCCATGTCCGTCTACATCATAAGTTTCATTATTGTCATAGTAGAAATTCCAGCCATTGTAATCATCAACATAGCCATTGCCGTCATCATCAATGCCATTGTTGCTTAATTCACCATTTTCGCCCCATTCGCCCATATTAATCCACATATTATCAGCTAAATCAGGGTGGTCAAAATCAACTCCGGAATCCACTATACCAATTATTACATCAGGAGAACCTGAACAATATTCCCATGCCTGAGGACCATTTACATATTCCAAGCCCCACATATTAAGTACTGCATCAGCTTCTTCATCCTCATAAAAATAATCGTTGGCAGTCGGTTCTTCCATTTCAAATAAATAATTTGGTGAAACATATTCGATTTCAGGATATGCCTCCAATGCTTCAATTACATCAGCTATATCCTGTTGCTCATCATTTAATTTTAATAAGTATATTTTTTTCTTTTCTTCCTCTTCTGCTACACTTCTCAGCTTAGTTGGTTTCTGTGCCTTTGTCAGATCCTTAATTTCAGCCACAGAAACAGAGCTATCTACACTTCTTGCCTTGCTATTGCTGTTATTTAACAATGAATTTAAGTAATCTTCAGAATAATTTCCATCAAGACAAATTATAACCTCTCCCGGAATATATTCATAATTTTCTTCTGCTAAAACTTCAGCACTATCTTCAACATCAAAGTTCTCTGCTGTATTATTATCTGCAAAAGCAGTTGCAACATTTGCCGTAAGCATTGAAAAAGACAGAATAAATGCCATATACTTTTTATACCCTTTTAACATTTTCATTAGTGTACCTCCTTAAAGTATTAAATTTTTCCAAATCCATTCACTCATAATCCTCACCAAAAGCATATTTATTAAATATACCTGTATTGCAGAATAGCTATTCTTATATATTAAGTATATAACTAACAGTTACAATTAGTCAAGAGGTTTGTGCATTTTTTGTAATATTTATTTTCGTACTATTTCGACACATTTAACCACAAAAAGGCAGAAGCTTTAATTGCTTCTGCCTTTTTGTAAATAATTAACCTTTATTTATAATCAATAATTTTCATAAGATACAAGTTCATCTAAAGAAATACGTGTTGTTTCCTTACCATTTGAATTAATTCCATAACCAATCGCTAAAATATTAATTGGCTCAACAAACTCAGGAATTTTAAACTCCTTTTTAATTATTTCAGATTTAAAATAACAAATCCATACAGAGCCAAGACCAAGCTCAGTTGCCTCAAGCATCATATGATCAGTTAGTATAGATGCGTCAATATCTGTTGTCCTTTTACCATCAAAAGGACGTGTCCACGCCTTAGAATGATCAGCGCAGACAATAATTGCCAAAGGTGCATTATATATATCACAACCCTTGGAAAGACGCTTTAACCCTTCCTTTTCCTGAACAACAATTAAACGTACAGGCTGCAAATTTGCGGCAGTAGGAGCAGCATTAGCCGCTTCTAAAATTTTATTCAGCTTTTCCTTTTCTACCTTATTGGATGTATAATTTCTTACTGAATAACGTGATTTTGCAATATCTAAAAAACTCATATAAAATCCTCCTTATTTTAATTGATTTTTAAGCCGACTTATGCTATTATTATAACCTAAACAATTAATAAGTCAAGAACGCACAATTTAGGTATATACTACCTAAAAAGAAAGTATGGTGAAAATATGGATAAAAATTGCTGTAAATACAATTGCCCTGTTGAGGCTACTATTCAATTAATAGGAGGAAAATATAAAGCTGTTATACTGTGGCATTTAATGGATAAAAACGTTTTACGTTATAGTGAACTGCATAAATTAGTACCAAAAGCAACAGATAAAATGCTGGCACAACAACTGCGAGAGCTTGAAAAAGACAGACTTATAAACAGAAAAGTCTATCCTGTTGTACCACCCAAAACAGAATACTCATTGACAGATTTCGGAAAAAGCCTTACTCCTATACTGGATGAGCTTTGTAATTGGGGTAAAAATTATTTAGAAAATGGTATAATTTAATCCTATAATTAAATAAGTCTTAATCACAATAAAAAAAAGGAGCAAATTAATGCTCCCTGATAAAAAAATCGGGGCGACAAGATTTGAACTTGCGACCTCTTGAACCCCATTCAAGCGCGCTACCAAGCTACGCCACGCCCCGATATATATATTTACAAGAGCTAATGCTTCTTGTTGCTATGCTCATTTCATTTCCCATAGCCTCTTTGCTGACGCAAAGAATATAACTACCTCGGCTAACGCCTCGGTAACTTATCTTTGAAAATCGAAAGCAAGCTTTCATTTTCTTCAGATAAGTTATATTATATAAGATATTCAAATAAAAAGCAAGTAATATTTTTTATTTGAATATCAATTTTAACAAATTTTTCTGCTCTTCTTTGCTTGTAGCCGCTATCTCATCTTTTTATTTTAAATATGCTCCGCATATTTACTTGCTTACGCAAGTGAAAGCTTACGCTTTCAAATAAAAAGACTCGATAAATCGCTTTGTATTTTCAGCACTTCTTAACTTGTAGCTGCTATCTCTATACTTCATTTTAAATGCCTTCGGCATTTACCTTGCTTACGCAAGGCTGACACTCTGTGTCAGAATGAAGTACGTCGATAACAAGCCTTGCAGGGAAAAGAAAGCGAGCTTTCTTTTCTCCTGCTGCGGCTTGTTACATCATTCCGCCCATTCCTGCACCGCCTGCCGGCATTGCCGGCTCAGATTCCTTAATATCAGCAACAACTGATTCAGTAGTAAGAATAGTTGAAGCAACACTGTTAGCATTCTGTAAAGCACTTCTTGTAACCTTAGTTGGATCAATAATACCTGCCTCAAACATATCTACATACTCTCCTGTAAGAGCATTAAAGCCATAGCCTTCCTTGCTTTCCTTAACATTATTAATAATAACAGCACCTTCAAGACCTGCATTTGCACTAATCTGACGAAGAGGAGATTCAAGTGCCTTTAATATGATTCCTGCACCTGTCTTTTCATCACCTTCAAGGCTCTTAGTAGCCTCTTCAACCGCTGTAATACAATGGATATAAGCAGAACCACCGCCGCAAATAATACCCTCTTCAACTGCCGCCTTAGTAGCAGCAAGAGCATCTTCCATACGGAGCTTCTTTTCCTTTAATTCCATTTCAGTTGCAGCACCAACCTTAATAACAGCAACGCCGCCTGCTAACTTAGCAAGTCTTTCCTGTAATTTTTCCTTATCAAATTCAGAAGTAGTTTCCTCAATCTGAGCCTTAATCTGACCAACTCTTGAAGCAATTTCGTCCTTGTCGCCTGCACCATCAACAATAATAGTATTTTCCTTACTTACAGTTACACTCTTAGCTCTGCCGAGCATATCTAAAGTAGCTTCCTTTAATTCCAAACCCAACTCGCTTGAAATAACTGTACCACCTGTAAGAATAGCTATATCCTTTAACATTTCCTTTCTTCTGTCACCAAAACCCGGTGCCTTAACAGCTACACAATTGAAAGTACCTCTTAACTTATTTACAATTAAAGTAGTAAGAGCCTCACCCTCTACATCCTCAGCAATAATTAAAAGTTTGCTTCCTGACTGAACAATCTGTTCAAGTAGAGGTAATATTTCCTGAATATTGGAAATCTTCTTGTCAGTAATAAGGATATATGGATTATCAAGATTAGCAACCATCTTATCCATATCGGTTGACATATAAGCTGATAAATAGCCTCTGTCAAACTGCATACCTTCAACTAA
>DBGCRA010000009.1:0-22503 GCA_048359195.1 Candidatus Gallispira sp. | reverse complement strand
CCAAAAGCATTTACAGCGCAAACTTTCATTTTGAAAATTCGCCACCTATGGTCCGTGCAATATACTAAGTCATAAACTGTATCACCAACCTTACAAGGCAAGCTCAGCAACTTGCCCTGTTCCTCTAAGTCCTCGTATTCAACAACTTTTTCAAGAGCAGATTTGATTATCTTTAAATCAGTTGCACTATATTCAATACCATCTTCCTGACCATCTGAAAAATATTCATTAATTGCTTTTATATAGCCTTTAATTAAAATCTTAATCATTCCTTACACCTCATTTCAGTGTTACAGGTGCAATCACAGCCTTAAAATTACTGTTCTTATCTTCAACAAGCATGGGAACCTTTGCACTGGTAAAAGAAAGCTTTATTTCATCGCAATCAAAAGACTTCAGTGTTTCTATTACAAAGCGAGGGTTAAAGCCAATTAGTAAATCAGCACCAAGGCTATTCTTTAAATAAACGGTTTCATTGTAATCTACTGTATCCTCATTAATACTAATATTTAACTGGTTATCATTGAAATCAAACCTTGCAACAGACAACTCTTTAGCGCACATCTTTGTTCTGATAAGGGCATTTAAGAGGCTTTTTCTGTCAACTGTTGCCTGCAGCGGCATTTCTTTAATCATGTTTTTATACGCAAAATAGCTGCCATCTATTACTCTTGTATAAACCTCATAATCATCCGTAACAAATAATACACCATACTCATTATAATTAATTGCAACATCTCCAGTTAAGCCGATAGACAAGAGTTTTTCAACAGTTGTTTTGGGTATAAGTAACTCAAATTCACCCTCAAAATCCACTTTATCCCACGCAAGCATATATCCATCAAAGCCAACAAAATTAAGTATATTTCCCGATGCATCAAGACAAAGTGCTTTGGCTGGTTCTCTTGTTGATTGACTTGCAATAGCATAAGACACTTTTTTCATTGATTCAAGCAATGTTTCACTTTTAATAGTAATCTGTCCGCCATTTTTACTGCTTATATCAGGCAGAGGAAAATTAATCGGGTCAACAGACTTATATGTATTTTTGATTTGCACAGATTTTATACCAACGGTATTCTTTGTGCCTGCAATTATTTCCATTTCACCTTCTGGCAAATTATTAATTAAATCAAATGACCTTTCAGGTATAATAAATGTTTCGTTATCCTCCACGCCCTTTAATTTAGCCTTAACAAGCACTTCAAGATTATTAGCAATTAAATATCCGTCTTTAACTAAAACACCCTCTAAAGCTTCAACAGAAGGTCTTTTAGGTACGATACTTTTAAGCTTATTAAGCTTTTGTACTAATTCACTTTTTTCTATTTTCATATTACCCTCCTAATTTATGTATCCATTTTCCTTAGCATAATTCTGCAACATAGTTGTTGTTCCAATACCGGGTATCTTATTCAGCTCACTTAAAAACTGATTTACGTTATTACCGGCATCATCAGTTAAACTATCAATATATGCACAAAGCCTTTCATCAGTCATTTTACGAATTTTAACAGCTCTGTCATGATTACGGTTTTCTTCATCTGTCCTGCGACAACTTCTTTTAGCCATATTATTCCTCGCTTTCTTCTCTATACAAATCAGGTACAGTACAACCTATCATTTTGCAGTGCTGTTCAAAACAATTATTACACATAAAGGCATAGCTTTTAGCAGTTCTGCCTCTCTTAGACCTAGCTAAGAGAGTAACCATTTCGCTTTTCTTTAAATGCCTTTTACATATTACACAATCATTAAACAGCTTTTTCTGTAACTTAGGACTTATGCTTTTATTCTGTTTCTGCAGTCCTACTGGCAAGTCCCTACGCATATTTTCTTCACCTACAATCGGTATTAAGCTGTCTTTCATAAATACTGCAGCCTGTGTTATACTTGCTGTTTCTACAATGTTTTCTATCCACTCTCTTTCAGGAACAATTTTCCCTTTGTTATTCCCTGTTTCGGCACCAATAATTATCCAGGGTGTACATCCAAAACTACCAAGACCAACATCAAGGCATTCAAGTAATGGCTCTATACTAATAAATGTGTTCCAGTGTATTCCTCCATCGAACATCGCCTGACCTTTCTTGGTTATAGTTGAGCCATACCAAAAATTTTTATTTTTGGGCAACTTTTCTGCATCTGCAAGTGCACAATACCTTTCTGGGGTTTTCGTAAGGAACATATAATTATGCTGTGGTCTTGCCTTACATTCTGTAAATATCTCTTCAATCCATTCGTCAGGTACCCATTCACCAAACATATCAGTCATAGCCCCAACAAAGATATTATTTCCCATTTTAAGTTTATCCAGAGCATTAAGTCTATACCTATGAAATGTCGGCTCAAATCCAAATGGATATACTAACGTATGATTGGTTTCATTCTTCAGAGGGTTTTCCATGATATAAATATCTGTACCGTTTGGTCCTTTCTCAGTTATATAATCATCATTTGCCATTTTATTTAACCTTACGTCTCCAGCAAAACGAGTAACCATCCTTTTAGCATAACAATACGGACAATTATGTAAACAACCTGTTATAGGATTCCAAGTATGGTCGCACCATTCAATCTTGCTTCTGTTCATTTTCTTTTTCCTCCCAATATTCAACAAAATACGATACCTTGCCTTTGTTACCCTGTCTTTCCTTGCCTATTCTGGCAGCATAACCGGCTTTAATAAGCAGACAGCAAAGGGTTGTCCTATCATCATCATTAAGCTTATTTAATAGATTATTAATTTTTTGTCTTTCAGCCATTTAACTCACCTTCGCTTTCTCTGTGATGCTTTGTTCATACTTAAACATTTGAGCAGTGAATAAACTCACAAACTTTCTAACCTCACTTGTCATGTCACAATTGCGACTTCCTCTGCATTGTATAACCTTGCCTTTCCATTCCATAGTGTAGAATGGTTCATCAGGATTACTTTCCTTTCTAATGAACAGGATTATAGTTTCACCTTTTGCAACCATATCAACATAACCGCCTACACAATGATGTAGTATTTCTCCTTCTTTCTTAATCTCATCAGAATTATCAGGAAGTTTTATGAATAACCCATCTTTATGTAAATTAAAAACAGGAATTTGAGTTGAATCTTCTTTCATTTGTTTAATGATATTATTATATCTTTCCTTAGCTTCTGCTTTCTCCTTATCCTTAAATGCCTGATATTCCTTTGCTGTTCTGTCGTGTACTTTTAAGAAGTTTGTAGGCATATAGATGAACATATTTGATAAATCATATTGAAGTATCTCGCACCAACCAAGATATTCTAGCCAGTCATGAGCCATACGTCGATTCTTTTCTATGTTCTGGGGTTTATCCGCTAAATAGCGACTGCAGGCTGAATTTGGATATTTTACACTTTCTTTATCAATATATTTCATAATTTTATGGAGCGTTACATTTCGTCCAACTTCATTAAGTAACCCAATATCATTACCATATATCGAATAGTAAGATTTAAGCTGCTCAATAGTAAACCGAAAGCCCTTTCGCTGTGATGCTTGCAAAAGTATTAACATATCCTTATCACCATTAATTTCTTGCAACATCTTTACATTGTTTTTATCAAGCATTAATATCTCATATATTGTTTTGCCATCTTTGTTAATGGTTAATTCAGGCTCGCCATAATACCCTATTGTTCCATTATTTATAAACTGTTTCGCTAAATTATATAACCCCATTTTTATAATCCACTCCAGTCTAGGGAAATCGGCGTATCTCTTTACTATTCTTGAAAGATAAATTGGCGTTTCTTCTGCTAATATCTCTAACGCTGAATACTTCATGGGTGTGTGTTCCCAAGCCTCAGGTAAATTTTTGTTATATAGAAAACCATATCCACAATTAACCTTACCTTCATCATTGCACCATCTTATATCTGTGTTTTTATATCTGGTCCATTCATACGATTTATCCAGTTTCAGTTTTCCGTCTTCCAAGTAATAAAAATCTCTACAAACCTCTATTATGGAATCATCAACTTTAAGTTCTGAACAATACAAATTTCTTATAATGTGAAAATATCGCATAATAAAACCATTTTCCATTGGGTCTATGTACGCAACATAATTTTTGTAATCAGTCCGACAAGCTAATCTGCCTTTTGCTTTAAATATCACTTTATTGCCGCAATGCGGACAAATACCTGTATCATTATTCTTTGGGTTCAAGCTCTTTTTATCTACGACCATTTTAAATTTACAATGTGTACATTCACATTCAACCTTACTTTTAGATATAACCTTATATACTAAATACTTTGGCAACTTTTCATTCTTAATCCATTTAATTAAATCTTTAGGTACCGGTTTAACTGTGTTCATAACCTTATCAATAGCATCTGTTTCTTTTTTATGCCGAGCATTAAGACGCTTTTGTAACACAGAATTTTGAAAACGTATAATAGAATCCCATATAAATTCGTCATTACTTGATGTATAATCCTTGAAAAAAGCTGAAATTAGTTCTTTTTCTTTTGTAGAATACACATATACATTTTCAAATCTTTTATATTTATGGTTACTCCATTCACCTCTATAAAATGAAATATTATTCATCATCATAAATGAAGAAGTTAGCCATTTAACATTTGACACACTGGAATCTTGTGTGATATAATCATCTTGGGACAAGAATGTTCTGAATTCTGCTTTTCTCTTTCCATTTGCGGTATCCTCAATGCGATGGAAAGTTAAGAGCAGTATTTTATTTTTAAACAATAATTTTGCCCTGATTATATAACTTAAACCGGTAAGCCTTTTTGCTATATCAATCATTTCATCTGTAGCTTCTTCTTTCGGAATAACTGACAATTTTCTTTTTTCCAAACTAACACCTTCCTACATTAAATCAAAAAGTAATAATTGACCTTCTGCCTCTTTGTTATTTTTAGTCTTTTTTGCCTTAACTGCAGCATTTATAGTTTTTTTCTTACTTGAAGTATCTGTTTTAACGTTCTTTTCTTTTGTAACAGTTTTAGGCTTGTCAGCTTTTTTAACTTCTGGCTCCTTGTTAATATATTCTTTGCCTGGAGCCTCTCCAAGTTTTACAGCCATTATCATACTTACCTCAGAATTAGGAAAATAAAAACTAACAGCCCTTTTATATACCTCAAGGTCTGACAACTTGCCATTCTTAACTTCTTTCACACATTCCTCGCAACAGTCCGATAACGTCCTTTTAGTTTTTGCTACCACATCAGCAAGCTGTATATTTTGTTCACAAAAATTAATCAATGTTTCACTAACTTCCTGATGTACAGCCTTTGCATATATGCCGCCTTTAAAATTTTCCGTTTCTTTTTTTATTTTTTCAATAGCTATTGTTGTAATGTTTTGACCACACATTTATAATACTCCTTTCACAATTGTTATGAATACAGCCTGTAATTAAGCTCTTTGCCCTGTAGCTGTATTATATTGCCTCTGCACATTTCAATTATGCGACTTCCAATAGCCTCATCAAAAGTAAGCAGTTCATCAAGGGACTTTTCCGTTGATATTATGAGGGGCAAATTATTCATATATCGATAATTAATAATCTCATAGACAATATTTACATCAGATTCAGTTATTTTGCCCTTCAGAAAATCATCTATGTACAATATTCTTGCCTGTGAATACTTGCTTATCTCCCTGTAATAATCCTCACTGTCAATTAATATCTGCTTAATTTTTGTTATGGCATTTCTGTAGGCCATATATATAACAGCAATATTTTTACTCATGAGGCTTCTTGATATTGCTACACCGAGATGTGTCTTGCCTGAGCCTATTTGACCATAAAACATAATTGAGTTATTCCTGCTATTCTCAATATCCTTAAATGTTTTAAAATAATTAATTGCTTTGCTCTTAGCATTTACAAGCTGTGGTATACCCCTTGTATTAAAGTTTTTAAATCCCTTGCTGTTAAATTCCTGTGATATACCACTCCGCTCCATAAGCTCCTCAGCTAATCTTATTTCCCAACAATCACAATGCTTGCAAAATGAATGACCGTATTTGTCTTTGTATGAAATCCATCCGCTGTCTTTACACTTCGGGCACTTATAATTGTCTTTACCTTGAGAATTCTGCAATATTCGCTTTTTCAGTTCCGACATTGTTAATTCTAGATTCAATTCAAATCACTCCTATTTTCCTGCAAAAGCTCATTAAGTCTATTGCCGTATCCGCTTTGTTTACTTTCAGAATAGCCTTTTGTACCGCCTTTATCTTGCTCTCTGGCTAACCACGAATTAATAAACCTACGAATACCTCTTTGGGTTTTTCTTTTCTGGGGTGTATTGATACACCACCCCTTCATCTTTCTCATTTCTTGCACTATATCAACAGCAGGATATAGTTCAGCAAACTCGTCTATATCATGCTGAAATATTGGAAATTCATCCCCTGTTTTTAGCAGTAAAGTGATTACAGGTTCTTCTGCCGGCTCAGACTGCTTTAGCTCTGAGCATACATTCGCATTGGATTCGGATTCGGATTGGATTGGATTACGGGAACATTTACTTACATCTGCATACATTTGTATGCAAGTGTTATCATATGGTGGGTATTTGCTTTTTTTCGCTCTAATATTCTGATGTTGCTCCCAAGTTACCAATTGCAGGGTCGGTCGTCCTTGCGCTTCATACACTCGGACCAGCCCTACCGCCGATAGCTTATTAAGAGCTTTTTCAACGTCTTTTTCTGTTATATCTTTAAGCGGAAAACAAGTATTCTTAATAATTCTTAATCTACCATCATATCTGCCATAATCATCACAATTTACAATCAACCTATAAAACAAAACTTCTTCAAACCAGGACAAGGAATCTATTTCGTCACTTCTGCAAATACTCTCCTTTAATATCCTGTTTGGCATTGCATCACATCCTTATATATATTTTTTCGCATTTATTGCAACACTATCGGATTTCAAGCTATATCTATCACACAACTTCTTATCAAGTTTAATGCCATAAACGTGATATAACTCATCAAATGTATGTTGGCCACGGCTATGAGCTTCAATATGATGTTTTCTGCAAACAGCTTCAGCTCTTAATCCTAGATGGCTTATCTGTTCCCTATCAAATCCCATACCAACGTGGTCAACGTGATGTAATTCAGCGTCAGCATTGCAAATTATACATTTCTTATGATAAAGACAAGCATATAAGTATCTGTCTATATCGTCTGTCCTATTAAGGAGCGTATCCTTTGTAGTCACACCCCATTTAAAACAGAAATCAATTAAATAACTTATAAATTCCTTAGCTGTTGTCATATCGACATCAGAAAGAGAAAACACATCTGAACCATACTTACAACAGAAATCCCAAGTCATATACATACGAATATATTCAGGCTCATTACCACTCCACTGTGATATTTCCCTTATCAGGGCAAATATTTTTCTTCTCTGCTCAGCTGATATTGTTCTTCCATCGTCAAGTCTGAGTTCAACAACTTTTACCTCTTTGTCAATTAACTCTCTATAAATCATATCTGTTGGAGCAACAACAAGCTTGTTGTCATCATATTCAATTATTCTTGCTGTTGTTATTAAAGCCATTTTTAGTCCTCCAACAATAAACCCTCATGCCCATGCAAGTATACATACATGCTATTTCTGCCCATATTGCTGTACAAGAAATTATCAGCCTGCTGCTTGCTCAAATGACATTTAATAGCTCCCAACTCGTATATGTACTCACCCTTTGCACGTTTTTCCTCAATACGTTTTTTAATCTCGTTTTCCTCGTAGTCGGCTTCTACCATGTACAAGTCATAACCCTTTGCAGTAATACCATCTAATCTCGCTGTATCCGTTGCATAAAATAATTTTTCCTCACCATAGTAAACTCTATATCCATAGTTTGGTACATCGTGATATAGATGTACTGGTGAAACTCCTACATCAACACCAGCTATCTTATAACGATATTTTTTTCCAATTTCAACGATATCAATATTGTTAGGAGAAACCCCTGCTTTAATCAAGGGCTCTACTAACCAAGCACCGCACACAAACCTTAATAAAGGTCTGTTATTTGCCAATAATTTGACCGTAGACGGCTGATAATGGTCTGAGTGAATATGTGTAAGCAAAACAAGCTTTAAGCCTCCTACAACATTATTAAGCTTACTATAGCTTACACCACAATCAATCAGTATATTGTCATTTATAACTACTGCATTACCCTTACTGCCCGTTGATATGATATTATAAATCACTTAAACTCACCTGTTCCCTGTCATCTGCTACAACATTAATGTCTTCCTGCATTGGATGCATTACAGGTTCAGGATTATTTATTGGTTCATCCTGTTCAATAACTTCGTCAACAACATTCTCTACATACTCTACAGATTTATCTTCGTGTATAACTCCCATATCACCCTCGTAAGCCTGCTGCATCTCTATGCTCATTATCCCCCATTTGCTAATAAGCTGACGAAGCATTGTTTTTTTAGCCATACTATCGAAATCCTTCTCCCAGAATGTATAGCCTTTTCTTGATTTGTATCCCGCGCTATAGGTATTAGCAAATGCTTCCATTTTAGCTTTTGACCAGTAGATGGCTTTTTTAAAACCATTCAAATATTCAAACATAGCATAATACCCAACTGTTTCAGCCTTTTCCCTGTCAGCATCATCGTCAATTAAATTGATTTCAATATCTTCATTAAGAGGGTCCCACTTAATAAGTTCGCCTGTTTTAATTGCCAAAACATTCAGCTTCCTGTAATTTCCACTTCTTAAAGCTAACTGAATATATCCTTTATACCCTAATACAAACTGTGCATCAATAGTGCCTTTATTACGGTTTTTAAACGGCACTAAATAATACTGCCCAAGCTGAGGTGATGGGCTAAGGTTTAAACTTTCTCCTAGGAGAGCACCGCTTAATATTGTTCCTGCATCACACTCCTGCAAAGCTGGGTTAACAGCAACTGCTGATGATATGCTCGCTATAAACCTACTTGCTTTCTTAGGGTCTGTCAATGTTTGATTTATCAGTTTTTTGTATGTATCTGTCTGAATAGCAACGCTGAATTTTGGTCTTTTAGTAACTGAATTAGCCATAATATATAAATCCCTCACTCTCTAAATACTTCTTTATAGCTCTAACTTCTTCAAGTGTTAAGTTTTTGGTGTAAGCTCCCGTAATCCCATCAATTGAAAAAACAGCCTTATAAGTCTTTACATTTTCAGTTTCAACAGGAGCGGTAACAACTTCTACAGGAGCAACTACTTTTGCAACCTTCTTAGCTGCTTCTTCTTCGCGTTTCCTGTTAGCAACAGCTTCTGCTACCTTTGCTCTCTCACTCTCAATCCTCTTATGTCTGTTATCAACAACAGTAATTGCCTGAGCAAGTTTGTAACCGTTGTTCTTGTATTCAGCAAATAGTTCTGCTTTGTTTTCCATAGCAAGCAAGCTTTCCATATCTTCTGCAATATGGTACAAAAAATCCTTAACTGCTGTTTTTAAGCTTTTAATACTGCTGTTAAGGGTAATGTTTATCGGAACATCACTAAATTTCACGAAGTCAAGATTAACTGACGCAGCATATTCATTAAAATAATTTTCAACTTCCCTGGACTTATCTTCTTTAAGTCTGTTCTCAATTTCAGTAATTTTTGTCTTAAATATGTTGTCAGCTTCTGTATAAGGTTTAGTAATACATTCGTTATATGTAACAAGTAACTCCTCATAAGGTTCCATAACTGCTAACTTAACAGCCTTTAATTGACTGTCAAATTCAGATTTTTCTTTATTAAGCTGTGCCCTTACGCTCTTTGCTTCCTTCCTTGTTTCATCAGTAATCGCCATATCTTTAACAGCATTAATTCTGTTAAGAACAGTTTCCTTTGCTGCTAATAAATTCTGCTTTATAACTGGTAACTGTGTTACCTGAATAATCTCATTCATTAATATTCCTCCTCTAATCTATTTTGTAATTATAAGAATTCCAACAAGCATAAAACTTACCATCGTTTTCCTCGAGCCTTTCGCCATAATAACCACGCATATAATCCTGTGTTGACATCTGTTCTCTTACAAATTCAATCATTTCAGGATTATTTTTATATTTTTTATAATCCTGTTCGCTTATTTCAACTCTTGGCATATATCTACACCTCCAACTTCAAAGCATTAGCCATTTGTTCCAAATGCCCTTTTAAACTATTAAAATTGCTTTCGCTTAAACCTGAAAATGATATTCCATCAGCAGTTAAATATTCTCCGATAAAAAGAATATTACCAACGATAGGACATCCATGCTTGTCAACCTCATATAAATAGCTGCCAATAGGATTAATAATTGGTTCATCCTTCAGCAGCCCTTCTTCATCAACGAGCATACTGACGCTTTCGCCTTCCTTCATTGTAGGTTGACACAAAAACCTTAACCTTTCATAAAGTCTTCTAGGCTTTACGCCCTCCACCATTTCACAGCCGTTGCCTATGAGTTCGGACAATGCCGTATTCTGCTGACTGAAATTTCCGTCAGGATAATCGTGTACTGTAACGATATTGTCAGTAGTTACTCTGATAATTTTCATTTTTTTAATTCCTCCTATTGTAAATTTTTCTTGCATTATTATGTAAAAACTGTTACAATAAAGATGGTTGTGGAGTACCTTGCTTATGCAGGTGCTCTTTTTCTATATTGTAAAGTTCTTTACCTAAATTAAATGTCAGCTCAGAAAAAGCAATCTGCTTAACAGATTCATAAATTAACTTGATAAGGTAATCTGAAGTCAACACTTCTTTTCTACCCTCTTTCTTAAAAATAAGCGATTGTTTTCTCTTTGCATACTCAGCAGCATTATTGTATATGTCACTACGAATACTACAACCTAATAACTGTTCAACTTCGTTTTTATACATATATACATACATCCTCCTAAGCTTTGTTACTTACCCAAAATTCTCTCTCTGCCTCAGCCTCAAGTTGCGCCGCAAAACGATTTGCAAATGCTACAGCATCTTCTCTATTTGTTGTCTTCACTTTATTCATCTGCACACTTCTTTTAAAATTACACTTGTATGCTATATACAATACAGAGTACGCTTTAAGAAATGTATACACCGAAATCCCAAAAAACATACAGCTTAAAATTACAGCAGAACTGCCTAATGCTTGTCTGAGCCAAGCACATAGCACAGCACCGAATACTGCAACCACACCAATAAACATCATATAATTGCAATCTGATTTTTTTACTACTTTCATTTTTACACTCCTTTAAATTTATTACTTATACCTGAGCTGATAACGACTGTCCTGTTTAGTGCAAGAAAGATTTTAAAATTATATCAAAGGAGGATTTTTCACATCCTTTCATTATTTAATAATTTGTTATGTTTCAGGACAACCCTTACCAGCCCAAGTATTAAATTTGTTAATCAAAAACTAAAGTCAATTGTCCTGTCGGAGTTACTTTTATATAGTTTTTGTAATAATGCTCTACCTCTTTTCCTTTCTCTTTACAGTCACATTTTTCTCCTGGGTCAAGATGTGCTCCACACTCAGGACAAATATCAAAATATGACATAAAGCATCCTCCTTTAACCATTAATCATTAATCTTTCACAAAAATACTTCTTAGGTATCTTTCCTTCAGGCATTAATGGAGAAATCTTGCCTGCATCTAAAAGTTCTTGTCTTAATCCTCTTATAACCTGATATGCTTTGCTCTGTTTGCAACCGAGCAAGACCATAACTTCATCACAGCCATAATAAGCTGGTTCAATTTTAGCAATTACTCCAGGTTTACTTTTAGGTCTTGCCATAATTCACACCTCCTTATTTTTGATTTTTTTCTATAATAACAAGTAACTCATCAAGCCTGCGCTTAAGTTCAAGCATATCTTCACGAATAAAAGGTAGTTCCTTTTGTTCTTCATCGTCTATAATGCCATCTTCAAGTATTCTTGATAAATCCTTAACAGGTTTATCAACAAGAGCTATAGCATTTTGCACTCTCAATACCACCCTTTCTGGTGGCATTTCTGGTACTTCTCTACAATTCTTACCTAATGGGCATTCATTAGCACAATACCACGAGCGTAACTCTGGCTCATTATAAGCATCTGCCATAAGCATAACAGCTAAATTCGTAGGTTTATTTATATCTAACTCCCACTTCTTTAAACAATCTTCAGACACTCCAGCCAGTTCTTCAACAGCTCCACCTCTAGTGAGAAATTTCTTATTGTATTCAGCAGCTTTTAAACGTGCTTTGCAGTATCTATTATCAGCCGCTTTTGTTACCTGCTTCGACATTTATTTAATTACTCCTTTCTGATAAAATATAATTAAGCTGAATACGGATATTTAATGTTAAGCTCTTCACTGATTTTTTCTTCAGCGTCAATGCAACCTACCCTCTTGCCGTTAATAATTGAAGATAAATAGGTAACTGAATATCCAATCTTTTCAGCAAGGTCAATAAGTGTCATATCTCTGTCAATAAGAGTTTTTTTGACACATTTGCCCCAAGGTGTTATTGTTGATTTCATAGTACATTCTCCTTTCTGTAAATTTTAGTTGAAAAAAATAGTCTAAAATGTTATACTAAAAATATATATATAAATTAAATTATTGAAAGCTGGTATAACTATGAATTTTAAATATGAAATTGAAAGTCATTATTGTCCTAAAATTAATGAAAAACGCTTAATCAATGTATGTTATGTAAAATTTCAACCTTGTGGTACAAATAAGATTCAATATATAAAAAACAATCAATGTTCATGCACTGAACAGAATAATTGTGAATATTACAATCTCGTAAAAAAATGTTGTCCTGCTATAGACGATTAATTATTTCCAATATTTTTTTCAAATATTGGTTTTAATGTTTCATATACATATTTGTTTACATTAGCACCACAACTTGAATTAAAAGATTTTAAATTATTTCGTGCTATTACCAAAAAAGATAAGCCATTTACATATTTACATTCATTAATGTCACTTAGTGTTAAGCTCCTAACCGCTTCACAAAGTGTTGCTATTGCTGAATCAATATCTGCAAGTATTTGTATATCTCTGAGATTATTATTTTCGGTGACTTCTTCTATAATTTTGTTATCAGGATTCCTATATATAACAAATGTAACTCTATCGCCTGATAAATAACAATCGTCAACTACTATACAATTATCTTTGTTTGGTAATATGTAGTACCTGCCATCATCTCCAATGTTGTATTCTATTGGTAGTGTTGGTATTTTCATTAGTTATACTCCTTTCGGTAATTAATTTTAGTCTAACTTTTTACTTTATGTTATTATTGTAATCCGTCAAACGACGGAAGTCAAGTGTTTTATCCGTCTAATTACGGATTTATGAAATATGCTGTTTTTTAACCAGTAATAAGGTGGTGTTTTTGTGTATAATTTATCTTTAATAGAAGAACGCATAATGTCTATTGCTAAACCTATGGGATTAACAAAAAATAAACTGTTACTAAATGCAGGGTTAAACAAAAGTGTTTTCGATAATTTCAAAAAAGGTCGGATTCCTTCTGTAGATAAAATACATATTATAGCCGACTACCTCGACTGCTCAGTCGACTATCTACTGGGCAGAACAGATAATCCTGAAGTTAATAAATAACTTTTTTGTAAGGTGTCGCATTATGTATAAAAATAATTATTCATTATTAAAATTTATAAAAAAACATCAACCTGTTGACATTAATACTCTCAAGTACAAATTTAATAAAGATATTACTGTTCAGCTTAAT
The DNA here is from genome assembly GCA_048359195.1 of Candidatus Gallispira sp. Taxonomy (GTDB): domain Bacteria; phylum Bacillota; class Clostridia; order Lachnospirales; family CAG-274; genus Gallispira. The sequence goes on along the minus strand of DBGCRA010000009.1, from coordinate 8,733 downwards.
GTATTATTAAGCAAAAATCTTATAGCTTATAAATCAAAAGGTATTGATAACAAGGGACGAGTTCTTTACTCAAATGAAATAGTAATAACTGATAAAGGACTTAATCATATAAAAAGAACTCATTCCCTTAATATTAGTAAATATAGAAAATGTCTAATAGATATATTAGTTTCTATGGTAACAGCTATTATTACAGCTATACTTACAACACTTATTACAATATATATAAAAAATAGTTTATAAAAAATAGTGTAATAAAACTATTGTTGTTGCTGCACTTGCAATTGCAGAAAGAATTATTGTAATGATAATGTCTAATGCTGACTTGTGCATAACTGCACCCCCTTCGGTGTAAAATATTGTTTTAATTTATTAGTTTATGTTTATATTATAGTTGCATATTTGTGATTTGTCAAGCCCGAAATAGAAAATTTGCAACTTTTTTTGACAATGAGGTGATTTTATGTCTATTACGGAAAGAATAAAAGCTCTTGCAGACCAACAAAATCGCACATTTGCAAGTATTGAGCGTGACATTGGTCTAGGTCGTGGAGCTATACGTCGTTGGGATGAAAACATTCCATCTGCTGATAAAGTTCTCAAAGTTGCAAATTTGCTACAAGTTACTGTTGATTACCTCCTTACAGGTAAAAATAAAAATGCTAATCTAATTTCTAAAGATGAATTTGAACAAAAAGCATTATCAGCATTTCGCCAACTTAACGAAGATAACAAAGACATTATTATAGGAAAAATGAAGGAATTATTAAAAGAACAAAAATGTGAGGAATCTGTTGCAGCAGATTTCAATATTAAAGAGGCAAAATAATACCCTTCGAGTGGTACCGAAGGGTGCGTAGGAACTAAATTAATAAGGAGGTAACATTTTGGCTTTTACGGATATTTTTAAGATAAAGCAATTTAAGGAAACTATCGAACAACAACAGAGTAAAATCAACGAACTTGAAGCACTCCTCACACCCGAATTAAAGGATGTTGTAAAAGCTAAGGAGCTTTTACAAAAAATAACACAAGATAAGCTTGAATTAGAGGAACATATACAATCTCGTAAAAACACCTTTGAAAGTGAACAAAAAGAACATTTAAGCAAAATTGCTGATTTGGATAAAATTATTGAAGAAAAAAACAGCCAAATTATCATTTTGGATGATGAAATTCTGTTCCAAGAGTTTGGTCTATACACTCCAGTTTATAATTTTTATTCATCTAATGAATACAAATTAAAACTTGATTTAATTCGAGCAAAGCAAAAAGAAATGATAAAAAATGATACAGCAGCTGCATATAAATCAAATTGGACTGTTAATAATAGTGCTGCTCAAGGACGTAAAATGGTAAAGGATAATGTAAAACAAATTCTCCGTTCATTCAATAATGAATGCGAAACATTAATAGATAAAGTAAAATTCAACAATATTGAATCTATTAAAAATCGTATCAGAAAATCTTATGATGCTCTTAATAAATTAAATACAATGATGGGTATTAGAATTTCTATTGTATATCTAAATTTAAAGCTTGACGAACTTAACTTAGCTTATGAATATGCTCTAAAAAAGCAAGAAGAAAAAGAAACAGAAAAGGAAAGACGTGCTGAATTGAGAGAAGCTGCTAAACTTGAACGCGAACTTGCTGAAGAGCGTAAAAAAATAGATAAAGAGCAAAAGCACTATAAACAAGCTTTAAAAACAATTTTAACTCAACTTGATAATGCATCTGAAGAGGAAAAAGCTGAACTTGAAGCAAAGAAAACAGAAATTGAAGAACATTTAAATGAAATTTCTAGAAATATAGCAAACTTAGACTATAGAGCAAATAATCAAAAAGCTGGTTATGTTTATATTATCTCAAATATCGGTGCTTTTGGTAAAGACGTTTATAAAATCGGTATGACAAGACGTTTGAATCCCATGGACAGAGTAGATGAACTTGGCGATGCTTCTGTACCCTTTAACTTTGATGTTCATGCTATGATTTTCTCCGATGATGCCCCTGCCCTTGAAGCTGCATTACATAGAGCATTTGAGAATAGAAAGTTAAATATGATTAATACTCGCAGAGAATTCTTTAACGTCACTCTAGATGAAATTGAAGAAGTTGTTAAGGCTAATTTTGATAAAACAGTTGATTTCATAAAAGAGCCTCCTGCTGAACAATACAGAGAAAGTCAGTTAATTAAAAATAAGTTATCATAATTTATAATATTCATTAAGGGAATTTTTGTTGATACATTGTTCAACAAAATACGCAGGAGGATTTTTATGAACTACAAAAGAAATAATAAAACTCTTATAATATTTTCAATAGTTATTGTAATATTATTAGTTATCTATTTAAAAATAAGTTTTAGAAACGTTTCTACAGATAATGATATAAATGCCAAACTTAATGATGCTATTACTTTAATTTTTAAAGAAGATGACAACATTCAAGCACCCGAACAATTAACTAACTCTATATTAAATAAACTAGAAGAAATAGGTGCAGACCTTACTACAATAGGAAATAATAGTGTAAGTTTTTATCCAATATCAGATAACTATACAAGTTTATGGTTTTTTATTAATATTAACAATAAAAATTTGATTGTTCAATGTGAATACAATAATAGTGAATGGATTGTGAAATATATCGAAAACAAAGATACTAATATTTATTATTACATACCTAATAATATTAAATATGAAAATGTATATAGCTTAATTGATGACAGCTTAATTCAAGAAGCAGAAACAATGACAGAGGCGACTACTGAATCAACTACAATTATAACAACTGAGGCAACTACCAATATCAATCCACTATACAACTATCCATTAAACAAAAAATCTTTATATAGTGGTATCGGTAATAACATAGTGGGTTCAAGAGGATATATAATCCTTGATAAATCAGAATACAACAAAATACCTGGTAAATACGTTTATGAATTTCTAAGCGACCAACTCAGTAATTGTAACTATTTTAATATATTCTTTACTGATGGTACCGGTATTTATTCAAATTTTTGCACGCTACTCACTTATGGTGAACTAGACTCTGATGGCGGTATCTCAGATATAAACAAGCAATATACAGATTTACAATATAATTTTGATAAACAAATATATGAATAATAATAAAAAATATGTAAAATTTTTAAATAATATTCAGAGCCTATTGAACATAGGCTCTTTTGAATAGGAGATGAAATAATGCCAACATATAAATACACATTAAAAGATGGGAAAATAAGATGGTATGCCAACTTCTATTATACCGACTGGACCGGTAAAAAGAAACATATATGTAAACGAGGCTTTAAAACACAAAGAGACGCCAAGGATTACGAAAGACAGTTCTTAGAGCAAGAAACCAAAAACAGTTGCGACATTTTATTTTCTAATCTTGTTGAAAATTATTTAGAAGATATGGAACATAGACTTAAACCCACTACAATGGAAAATAAAAGAAACATTATTGAAGGTAAAATAATTCCTTACTTTAGACTTTTAAAAGTTTGCGACATTACCACAATAACCGTAAGAAAATGGCAAAACGAAATGATGTCCCTGCAAGACAAGAATGGTAACTATTTCTCTGATACATATTTAAAAACCTTACACAATCAGCTATCAGCAATATTAAATTATGCAGTAGCTCACTATGGTTTACCAAATAATCCTTGTAGAATCGCAGGTAGTATTGGTTCTAAGCGAGCTAATGAGATGAGCATATGGACACAAGAGGAATACGAAAGATTTTCAAATACAATTAAAAAATCAGCTATAAAACTTGCTTTTGATATATTATTTTATACCGGTATGCGTGTAGGTGAGCTGTTGGCTCTTACTCCAATGGATATTACTCCTGATAAGCGAATTAACATAAACAAAAATTATGCTGTAGTAGACGGAGAGGAACTATTTTTGACACCTAAAACACCCAAAAGCAAAAGAAATATATCAATACCAGATTTTATTTATAATGAAATATCTCTTTATATATCCAAATTATATAAACCTGATCCTAATGATAGGCTATTTTATTTTTCAAAATCTTTGTTGGAAAGCGAAATAAAAAAAGGAGCTGATGTGGCAGGTTTAAAAAGAATAAGAGTACACGACCTGCGACACTCTCACGCAAGTATGTTAATTAATATGGGTTTTAATGCACTTGCAATTGCAGAACGATTAGGTCACGAGTCGGTTAAAACAACACTTGACACCTATTCCCATTTATACCCAAATAAAGATATAAAACTTGCATCTGAATTGAATAAACTAAGACAATAAGCCACTTTAAAAGGGATGTTAATAAATAACATCCCTTTTATTTTTTAACATCACCGTAACATCACGAAACAATTTTGAGCCTTTAAAATCCGCTGTTTAAGCGGCTTTTAGGACTTTTCAAGGTTATTCCCATTCTATAGTTGAAGGTGGCTTAGAAGTAATATCATACACAATTCTATTAACAGACTTAACCTCATTAACAATTCTGCTGCTAATCTTAGCCAGCACATCATAAGGAATCCTTGCAAAATCAGCCGTCATAAAATCAGAAGTAGTTACACCTCTTAAAGCCAATGTATAATCATATGTTCTGAAATCACCCATTACACCAACACTTCTCATTGATGTAAGTACAGCAAAGTACTGGTTAATATCCCTATCCATACCTGCTGCGGCTATTTCCTCTCTGAAAATTGCGTCTGCATCCTGTAAAATTTCAACCTTTTCCTTTGTAATCTCACCAATAATTCTAATAGCAAGGCCGGGACCCGGGAATGGCTGTCTCCATACAAGATAATCAGCCAAACCAAGCTCAATACCAAGCTGTCTTACCTCATCCTTAAATAAAAGTCTTAAAGGCTCTATAATATCCTTAAAATCCACATAATCAGGCAAACCTCCTACATTATGGTGGCTTTTGATAACAGCTGCATCTCCCGCACCTGACTCAATTACATCAGGATAAATTGTACCCTGTGCAAGGAAATCCACTGTACCAATCTTCTTTGCTTCATCTTCAAATACTCTTATAAATTCTTCACCTATAATTTTTCTCTTAGTTTCAGGATCAGATACACCTGCAAGCTTACCTAAAAATCTCTCACCTGCATTAACTCTTACAAAGTTTACATCCCAATCAGCAAATGCAGCCTCAACCTCATCACCTTCGTTCTTTCTCATAAGACCATGGTCAACAAAAATACATGTAAGCTGATTGCCTACAGCCTTTGATAAAAGAGCCGCAAGAACAGAACTGTCTACACCGCCTGAAAGAGCAAGCAATACTTTGCCGCTGCCAACCTTTTCCCTTACCTGCTTAATTGCAGTCTGGGCATAGTTACTCATACTCCAGTCACCGCTGCACTTACAAACCTCATATAAGAAATTTCTAAGCATAGCAGTACCGTTTTCAGTATGCATAACTTCAGGGTGATGCTGCATACCATAAAGCTTCTTTTCAGTATTTTCCATTGCTGCAACAGGACAGTTGTCAGTATGTGCAACCACTTTAAATCCTTCGCCAACCTCACTGATATAGTCAGTGTGGCTCATCCATGTAATACCTTTTTCAGGCAAGTTCTTAAATAAAGGACTTGTTGTATCAAAAACTGTTTCAGTCTTGCCATATTCACTTGTTTCAGCAGACTTAACAACACCACCGGTTAAATGAGCTATAAGCTGACAGCCATAGCATAACCCAAGAACAGGCACGCCAAGTTCAAAAATTTCCTTACTGATAGTAGGTGAATCCTCAAGATAAACACTGTTAGGTCCACCTGTAAATATAATACCCTTTGGATTTAAAGCCTTAATTTCCTCAATAGAAGTTTTGTAAGACTTAACTTCACAATAAACATTGCATTCACGGACTCTTCTGGCAATCAACTGATTATACTGACCGCCAAAGTCCAATACAATAATTAATTCATGCATTAATTTTTTCCTCCATTATATATTTATTTCTTCAAAAACATTCTTCTTGGGGTAAGCTCAGTTCTCATCGCCATAAGAATATCTTCTCTCGGCTCAAATATAAATCTTTTCCTCTTACCCTTATATGTTGTTACAAAAACATAAGTATTTCCAAGTATCTCACCACTGCTGAAATCCGCCACAGGTAGCTTGTCATACATTGTAAGATGCTCTTTGTCATCAATATGTGCCATAATTTCAAATTCTGAAACTACACCTTCAAATACCCTTTTCCTCTTTGAGCGGTTTTTTATAACATCAATATCAAGGGCGCCGTTTGTATATGAATATTCATATTCCCTGCTAAGCTCCTTAATTTTTTTGACCGCTACATAAATATCAATACCTACTATGATAAGAGTCAGCAATGTAAATGCATAACCCATTCTGTCATCGCCGTTATTAAAACTTATAGACGCCCTTGCCTGACAAACCTCCCAGAAAAAGAGAGCAATGGCAACAGCTATGCCTATTATATAAAGTCTTTTACTTCTTTCTTTCTGACCAAATTCTCTTTTAACAAGTTGTTCTTTGTAAACATCACTTCTCATAGGCTATTCCTCATTTTCTGCAGCATTGTTTTCTTTATCGTTAAAAAAGCTGAACTTATTTACAATACCCGGCACCATATCAATAAGCTTATTAACACTGTTGTCGTCTTTAACATTAATAAGCTGAACAGCACCATTTGCAATCACCATAACCGCACTTGGTGTAATCTTGGCGCCCATACCGCCTGCACCTGAAGCTTTGCCGTTTTTTTCAACTCTTGAATCGGAAGAGCCGGCTCCCATACCAAAAGAAACATCAACTAATGGTATTATTGTAATGCCATTCATTTCTATAGGCTCACCTACAACAGTTTTACTTGAAACAAAATTATCAAGCTTGCTAAACATAGTTTCTAAATTTTCGTTAAAGCTACCCATTCAATTCACCCTTCCAATAGTCCTTTACCAACTGCCACATAGGCTTTGTCAAAATATACTTTATAATCGGAAATAATATAAGCCATAAATTTGTCCTGCCCTTAATATTAAAATCACCTGTTAACTCTTTATTTTCAAAGTTGCCTTCAACATTAACACTTAACGGCAGAAAAGATTTAAAAACAGCTATTGCCCCAAGAGTCTTTCCTGTATCTGCAGGATCATCAAATCCTATAATACCATTTAACTCAAACTTCTTAAATCCGAGATTTTTAATTAATCTTATCAATAATCTCCATGTTGAAGATATAATTGAGTTAATGCAGTACCTGTCATTAAATTTCTGTATAAACTTAAATTTTTCTATGATGTATACTATAAAGTTTTTAATCCTCGAAAAAAATCCTTTAATTTTTTCCGGTATAATATATATTTTACTATTTTTTTCAATATTTGCAATACCTTTATTTATATTTTCGTCATTATTACATATATTCTTTTCATCTAAATCAATATTTATGTTATTTTCATCAGAGTTGTATTCAATATTGCAAATACCAAAGGGAACATAAAGAGAGTATTTTGTAACATCTCCATCTGTTTCATAATTTCCCTTTATAATACCGAAAAGCCACTTGAAGTAAGCCTTTATCTTTATTTCTTCATTCCTGCTGCCCTGTGCCTCATATTTGCATGAATTAAAAAGGAGAATGGCTAAAATAAGCAAAGCTATGCCAATAACCGATGCAATAAATATTAATATAATTTTTAATATCAGCCATAAAATACCAAGCACAGCAAACACCTACTTACATCTGTTGTTATAATATTCCTTAAATCCCCTTAAATCACTGTTTTCATTAAGCCACTTTTCAACAAGTTTTACAGACAAATTTTCTGCTGACTGCTTTCCCTTTATTATGGCAATAACACCGTAGTCCTTATAATCATTAACACTTTTTAAGGCATTTGAAAGGCTTATTATTTCCATAATACCATTGCCCACACTGCTTACACACAAGGCATAATAGTCAAACACAGCAATTCTGCTTTTTAAAAGACCGGACAAACTTTTTATATTTTCGTCCAAAATAATATCTTCGTAAAATCTCAATGACATCACTCCACATTGATATACTCAAATTCACCGTAACCGCCATTATTTACACCGCTGTTGTTTACGGCAAAAAGACCAATCTTGCCCCCAACCCAGCTTTTTCTTGATACTTCGTAGTGGATAGTATCACCTATCTTTTCAAAATTAATACCGTCACTGCTTACATAGCAATCTATATTACAAAGATAAGTAACCCTTAACCTTAGCCACAGTGTATCAGTATCAATTTTCTTTTCCGCAATTACCTTTTCTGATGTTTTTTCATCCTTTTTTAGTTCAAAACAAACCTGCCTTACACTGCCATTTTCAATTCTCAAGCCATAATAGCTTCCACCTGTAACAATAATACCGCAGCTGTCATTTTCTTTAAGGTTTAAATTTACCTTAACCGTTGCATCAAACTCAGGTCTTGTCATAAGTTCACACATTACATTTGGTGCATCTGAAATATTTTCACCCTCATAAGGAAGTGCATAAAGTTTAATACCTCTTTTGGTAAAATCATAAAAGCTGTCCTTTGGGTATGCCTGCCACTGCCATTGTAAGCTTAATTTGCCGCTCTTAAAATCATCACTGTCAACCGGAGGTATAATTTCACTTATTAAACCCTTTGGCTTGGCATATTCCAAAACAGGCTCACCAATATGGTCATTGTTAGTATCAACACCCATTTCAATCCAGTCATCATTAGTCCACTTGG
>DBGCRA010000008.1:0-26643 GCA_048359195.1 Candidatus Gallispira sp. | reverse complement strand
CTGTGTTCGCTCTACTTCCACAGCTGCCCTGCTTTGCAGGGCAATATAACTACCTCCGCTAACGCGTCGGTAACCTTTCGACCAAAATTGAAAGCAAGCTTTCATTTTGGTTCTCATAGATTATATTATAGGAAATTGTTACCCTTATCTTAAAGCTTAGGGATTAAATCATAAAATTCCTGAACAGATGCGTCATTCATAACAGCATCAATAATCTTCTTACCTAATGGATCAAGGTCAGGAGTATCGAACTGCTTTAACTGCTCTTTAAAGAAATCAACAAGCTTCTTAGCACCGATGTCATAAGCCTCGTTGCCAACTCTGCCCTGAATATTAACCTTTAATAAGCCCGGGTTAATAGGTGTACCATCAATCTTAACAGACTTTGGAATATAACCAAGCAATGAACATCTTGCTTCTTCAAGCTGATTCATCTTAAACTTAGCCCCACCTCTTCTTGAAAGGTACTCTCTTGTTACCCACTCACCTGCAAAGCCAATCTTATAAGCTCCAATGTACTGGTTAGGAATAAGAATGTATCTTGTGCTGGGAGTAGCTAAAATCTGCTTTAACAATAAATTAGCCTGATCAACCTTCTTGCCTGTAGCAAATGGCCAGTAAGAACCTACACCCTCAGACTTCATCTGATTGCCGCCTGCATCAATAATAGATGGGTTAGCAAAGCCTCTTGGTGCCACAAGTCTCCAAATCCAGCCAAGTGCCGGTGGAAGAACATGGAACATACCGATAATACCATAATCTGGATGCTCCTTAGTTGTAGGAGGAGTTCTGATACCAAAGCTTCGTACATCAATCTCCGCAGTGCCGTTGACAATATTATTTTTAAGCTTTCTCGGCATAATAACTCTTGGGTTAGGACAAGGCACACCCGGAGTATCCTCAATATGATCCCAAATAAGGCAGGTTGAGCCGGGAACAGCATTCATATTTAAAAATACCAATGGTTCCTTTGGATGACAGCAAGCCTTTTCGGTTTCAGGCTCTGTACCATACTGATCAATATGATTTACTCTTAAGAACCAGCCATACTCTGCATCACATACCACTAACTTCTTGCTGTCATTCTGTATTGAAGGATGAGCAAGTGCCATATCATCGGTTACAGGATAAAGAGTAGCAGTATCTGTAATACTTACATAGGTTTCCTCACCTGTAATTATATTTGTAGTAAGCAATACCTTGCCATCTACCTTGTGTACAGGTTCAGTCATTTCAGACTTACCGCCGCCTGATGCACCCTCGTGCATAATAGTAAGCTCAAGCTCGTAAGGAGTTACTACTTTTACTGTAGAAGCGTGAAGAGTTACCCAGCCTTCCTGCTCACCAATGTGAAGAAGAATTGAATAAACACCCTTCTTTGCAGATGGTCCCAAGTAAAGATTATAGCTGAAGATTTCCTGCATATCATATAATCTGTTGTGAACTACAATCTGCTTGCCGTCATAGTGAGTGTGACGGAATGTAGGAGCCACATAAATAACAGCCTTTGGCTTAAAGAAATTAGGAACCTTGCTGCAAGGAATAAACCCCTGTAATTCAGCAAGAGCTGTTGCAAAACAAGCAGCATTGCCCGGAACTACCGCTAAACATGGATAGCCGATACCCATTGAAATGTTACCTGCATAGAAAGGTACCACAATTAAACTTTCCTGACTCTTTAACCAGTCAAAAGTTTCATTTCTGATAGGGTCAAAAGGCTTGCCAAATCTCTCCATATGAGTTGGCTTATCAGTTGGAAGATCGTCGGCAATAACCATTGAGTTAGGGTCACGTCTCCTCATTGCAGGGTCATCAAAATTAATAACTATACCGTTCTTACATTTAACAACTGAACCCTCTCTGATACTTTCACCATTTACTTCAAAACTAACCTCGTTAGTATCATTATCCTTGCCGCCCATGGCAAGATCAATTAATTCCTCCTTAGTTTCGGGAAGAATAATTTTAGCATTGCTGTTCTTAATAATATCACTTAAGCACTGTGGCAATACCATTTTGTTAATAACATCAGGCTTATTCTTCTTTGCCATTTAAATTAACCTCCTTTTTGCCATTTAAATTAACCTCCTTAAAATTTGTGGAACACACAACAAGGCAGTAAATCTTAAAACTGCCGTTTTTTTTAAGAAAGCACACAAAAAGATTACTACACTCTCCATTGTGTGCTGAAATTTTAGTTTTATCAAACTTTTTACATCTTAATATAAGTTAAAAACTATACAAGTTATACTATATCACTTTATTTGATAAAAAGCAATAGAAAGTAACCTGAAATTCAATTTTTTATTAATTTTCACTATAGTTCAATTAAAAATTATGGTATTTTTGGGTAAAAAATAGGCTTGTGTTAAGAAAATTTTAATAATTGGAATTTAATTGTCTGACAAATGAATTATAGCAAGTATAATAAATTCAAAATATCCTTAAATTCAGCTGTTCGATATAATTTGACAAAAACACTCAAAAATATTATACTTGAAATATAGAAAAAAATGTTAAAGGAGATGATTTAATGGGGAAGTTCATTAAAAAAAGTATAAGTACATTCTTATCACTTGTTATTGCTGTTTCCTCTATGACTGTATTCACCGGTGAAACAGTATTTGCAGAAACTATTTATGAGTTTTCTCCACCTTCAAATATTATTGAAGGTGCTGAAGATGTGTGGGATTTTGGTCCTACATATATTCCCGGTGCCAACAATTATATTTCAGAGGATGACATAAACAGCATGTATACCGAAGCTGATGCAGGAAAAACAGGAGAATATATGGTTGATTCATTCAGTGCGGGGGATATGACATTCAGACGTAATTATCGTGAAGTTGAAACCGAAAATGAAACTGCAGTGATTGAGCATACACTTAATACGTCAAATACAAATGTTACAAGGTATAGCTCCAGTAATAAAACAAGCAATATTAAAGCCTTTGACTGTACAGATCTTGACATTACAGGCTATATGAGTAATGCCTATGGAATGGGAAGATTTTATATTAAGCTTAACAAAAATGATGCCGTTAAGTTTTATGTAAATGAAAGAAATGTGCATATGTACAACTCTGAGGGAACAAGGCTTGACAATTACAACGATGTTCAATATGAAAATGGTGCTGTTCAAACCTTTATAGCCCAGGAGGCAGGTACATATTACTTTGGCACCTCATATACATCAAATATTTACAGAATCACAAGAAAAAACGGTGATTACGCACAGGTTACAGGAGATATAACCTGTGCAGACGACCTGACCGGTTATACCCTTACTTTTTCTAACGATGCAACAGGCTTTGAAAAGCAGGTTCTAATTACAAACAACAGCTATTCTATAGATTTGCCTTCAGATATGACCTATAGTGTCACTTTAAACGGCGGTGAGGATTATGCTGTTGAAGACGAAAGTATAGCTATTACCGCCACAGGCTATGTTGTGCAAAACATTTCTGTTCAAAAATTTGAATACTGTACTGTATCAGGAAATATTATAGGACTTAGTGACGATGAGTTAGCTTCTGCCGAAATTAAGTTTACTCCAACAGAAACAAGAAAATATACTCCCGAAATTATTAAGGACGGCAGTACTTACAGTGTGAAGCTTGAAAAGGGAATAACATATAATATTGAGGCAACAAACATTTATGACTATGATTTGGCAACTCTGCAGATTACAGCAGAAGTTGACATTACAAAGGACATAGTATTTGCTCCAAAGTCCACATATAATGTAACAATATCTCCTTTTGGCTGCAGTCTTGAGGATTTAGTAAATGCAGTTTTTACATTTACCAATGCTGACACTCAGGTTAAGTACACATTTACAGGCAGTGATAATATTAAGCTTGTAAGCGGTACATATTCCGTAAGTGTAACAAATTCAGATATTTACATACAGCAGGGAACAAACACTGTAAATATAAATTATGCAGATGTTAATATTAATATACCATTTATTACAAAGTGGGATTTTGTAAATGACAGTGATTGGAAAACAACTATACTTGGCGGTGTTGCCGACGGTAATTTCAAGGGTCTGATTTTCAATATGGACACTGCACAATACCATTCAAATGGCTCCAGAATGCAGGGAGGTACAATTGAAATACCTACAGGCGGCAATTCGGGCATGTTAACTATCGGTGTGACCTACTCCTATGATATAACTATGCCTGACGGTGTTATAAACAGTGACTCCTCAGGAACATCATATGTTGAGAATTTACGCTATTATTCTGATGGTGAAAAACCATACTTAACTATTAACATAGGAAGCAGCCCGACATCATACATAAGCTATATAAGCTATGAACCCTTTATCGATTGGAATGTAACTGCACCATGGGAGGGCTCTGTATTCGGTTCATCTGTAGGTGATACTAATGCAGATATTCACACTAATCACGATATAATTGAACAGGGCAATGATTCAGTTCGCCTTGTTTCAAGAAATAATAAGGGCAAAATTGCATCATCAGATGATGGCTTAGTAATGTACTTTCAGGAAATCAATTGGAGTCAAGACTTTACATTAACAGCTACTGCACATATTAACAGTTATGATAAAACCGTAAATCAGAGAGGCTTTGGTCTTATGCTGAGAGATGATATGATTAAGGATTATCAATACTATGCAAATTCACCATATGTTGCTGTTGGTAATACTTTCTCCGGTCAAACACAAGCTTCTGTATTCAGGAGATTAAGTGACGGCAGTCTTGAAAGATCGGTTATTGATAATACAACCATTACTGAAGACACATTTGCTCAAGGCACAGAAGTTGAATTAACACTATCTAAAAACAATAATATTATTACTGTTCAGTATGGAAATAATTCACCCGTAGAATTCTATGATTTCTTTGATAATACTGATAATAGTAAAGCTTATGTTGGTATGTTCGTTGCACGTACTGCTGATGTGTCATTTAATAATATTAAATTAACATTATCCGATGCCGAATTTGACAGCATTTTTAACAACTCACCAAAAGATTTTAATGGATTAAATTCAAATGATGGTTGGGAAATTGTAAATGACAACGATACTTTTTATGCTGTAAGTACTAACCATACAGACAACAGCAGTTCTGCACTTTCAATTACTGTTGATGATTCTTGTGTTCTTTATTATGAAATGGCTGTTTCAAGTGAGGGCAGTGCAGATGTATATACTATTTCCAAAAATGGCAGTGTTTTACAGGAAATGTCAGGAAAATCAACTTATACTATGGATTCACCTTATGCAAATTATGTTGTATTAAATACAGGCGATACAATTGAATGGAAATACAGCAAAGATGGTTCTGACTCAATCGGTCAGGATTGTGCATGGCTTAAAAACCTGAGGGTAACAGAGCTTGGAGATGTTAATCTTGACGGCAAGGTTAATATTACAGACGCTGTTATGTCACAGAAATATGCCGGCAATATAAATGATGTTACTGATATACTCATTAAGGGAGCTGCTGATATGGATTTAAATGGGGTTATTGAAAAAGACGATTCCGCAGCTATACTTAGAAAAATTATAGAGAATATTTAGTAATTTAAAGGGACCTTATAATTTAGGTCCCTTTTATCTCATCAGTTCATTTCATCAATAGCTTTTTTATTAATATTAATAAGCTTTTCTATATATTTTTCTGATGGACCTCCGTCTACTGTTCTTGAATTGACGCAGGTATCAAGATCAATTGCATTATAAATATCCTCTGTAAACACATCACTTACATCCCTGTATTCATCAAGAGTAAGTTCATCAAGGTTCTTATTGTTATTTATTGAGTAAAGAACAAGCTGACCAATAATAGCATGAGCATCTCTGAAAGGCACACCATGCTTAACAAGCCAGTCAGCAGCATCCGTGGCATTCATAAAGCCCTTTCTTGCTGCCTGACGCATATTATCCTTATTTATTGTCATTGTATCAACCATTCTTGTAAATACGGGAAGGCACATTTTAAGTGTATCAACTGCATCAAACACTCCTTCCTTGTCCTCCTGCATATCCTTATTGTAAGCAAGAGGTATGCCCTTCATAACGGTAAGCATAGCCATTAAGTGACCGTAAACTCTGCCTGTTTTTCCTCTTATAAGCTCTGCCATATCAGGATTTTTCTTCTGTGGCATAATTGAGCTTCCTGTTGAATAGGCATCATCCATTTCAACAAACTTATACTGCTGTGAATTCCATATTACAATTTCCTCACAAAAACGGGAAAGGTGCATCATAATCATAGACAAAGCACTTAAAAGCTCAATAACAAAATCTCTGTCACTTACGCCGTCCATTGAGTCAAGGGTAATGGCATCAAAACCTAACTGTTCCTTAACAAATTCTCTGTCAAGAGGATATGTTGTAGCTGCAAGAGCACCTGAGCCCAAAGGCATAACATTAGTTCTCTTATACGCATCGGTAAGTCTTGAATAATCTCTCTTAAACATTTCAACATAGGCAAGAATATGATGAGCAAATGTAACAGGCTGTGCATTTTGAAGATGAGTATATCCCGGCATAACCGTATTAATATTCTTTTCAGCCATATTGTTTAGAACTGTTACAAGCTCCTTTAAAAGTTCCTTAATATCAGTAATCTGTTCCTTTAAATACATTCTTATATCAAGGGCAACCTGGTCATTTCTGCTTCTGCCTGTGTGAAGTCTTTTACCCACATCACCTATCCTGGATATAAGTATTGTTTCCACATTCATATGTATATCCTCTGCTTTTTCATCAAAGGATACCTTGCCTGCCTCAATATCGTCAAGTATTTCTTTTAATGTCTTTACAATAAGGTCTGCATCTGCCCGGGGAATAATTCCCTGCTTTCCAAGCATTGATGCATGAGCACAGCTTCCCAATATATCCTCCTTATACATTCTGCTGTCAAAGGATATTGAGCTGTGGAAGTGATCAGTAAAGCTGTCCGTTGATTTTGTGAAGCGTCCGCCCCAAAGTTTCTCCATAATATATTTCTCCATTCTGTAATTTGTTTTTATAATAATATAACATAATAAATTGAAAAAGTAAACTGAATGTGGTAGAATTATTTAGTAAAAAGTAAAAGGAGGCATTATTATGTCTATTGAAAGAGTAAAAGAATATTTTAAAAATAAAGGGATAGAAAATAAAATACTGGAGTTTGATGTGTCAAGTGCAACAGTAGAGCTTGCCGCAAGGGCTCTGGGCTGTGAAGGTGCAAGAATTGCAAAAACACTTTCATTTCACGTTGGTGAAAGAATAATTTTAATTGTTGCGGCAGGCGATACAAAAATTGACAATCATAAATATAAGGAACAGTTTGGCACCAAGGCTAAAATGCTCGCCTTTGATGAGGTTGAACCTTTAATAGGTCACGGCGTGGGAGGAGTATGTCCCTTTGGAGTAAATGAGGGAGTTGAAACTTACCTTGATGAATCTCTTAAACGGTTTGATACCGTGTTCCCTGCCTGCGGCAGTTCAAACAGTGCCGTAGAGCTTACCATTAAGGAGCTTGAAGAATATTCGGAGACCTTAGGATGGATTGATGTAACAAAATAATAGGGGCTGTTGCAAAACAGGAAACTATTTTGCAACAGTTTTTTATATTCAAAAGAAAAACGGGTTCCGAAGAACCCGTAAATGTAGTATAATTAAAATACGAACAAACATTTTTTATCTAAAATAAGTAAAAAAGAGAAAGCTGTTGCCAAACAAATGAAAAAATCATTTATTTTGCGACAGCCCCGTCTTTTTATTTCACATTATTTTATAACTCTTACACCAAGAACACCGTCAACAGCCTCAATCTTAGCCGTATCAGCACTCTTAACATCGGCTATTGTATAACCGTAGTTGCCTCTTGTCTTTGCATTAAACTGACAAGCACCGCTTATAGCATTCTTAACAGAGTCCATAGCCTCAGCCTTGGAAAGAACACAAATTCTTTCACATTCCTCTACCATAGGAGCAGAAACAGCAGGATAATTTACTGAATTAACAATGTTGCCCTTTTCAAGGTATTCCATCATTTCTTCAGCAGCCATAGCTGCACAGTTATCCTCAGCCTCAGGAGTAGATGCACCTAAATGAGGAAGAGTAATAATGCCTTCAACGCCTACAGTATTTTCATTAGGGAAATCTGTTGCATAATAGCTTACCTTACCGCTTTCAAGACCTGCCTTAATTGCATCGGCATCAACAAGCTCATTTCTTGCAAAGTTAAGTATTCTTACGCCGTCCTTACACTTAGCAAGACTTTCAGCATTAATCATATTGGTAGTTTCATTAGTTGCGGGAACATGAACTGTAATATAATCAGCAGCAGCGTAAATATCATCTAGATTAGGAGTAAACTTAACACTGCTGTCAAGAGCTAACGCATTCTTAATTGAAAAATATGGGTCATAGCCAACAACATTCATACCAAGAGCAACGGCAGCATTGGCAACAAGCACACCAATAGCACCAAGTCCAACAACGCCTAAAGTCTTGCCCTTAATTTCGGGACCGGCAAAGTTTGACTTGCCCTTTTCAACCTTGGCGGCAATACCTTCCTCACCAAGTAAGCCCTGTGCCCACTTATAAGCACCTACAATATTTCTGCTTGTAAGCAAAAGACCTGTTAAAACAAGCTCCTTAACAGCATTGGCATTAGCTCCCGGAGTGTTAAAAACAACAATACCCTTGTCAGCACACTTGTCAAGAGGAATATTATTAACACCTGCACCGCATCTTGCAACAGCCTTTAAGCTTTCAGGAAGCTCCATATCGTGCATTTTAAAACTTCTTAATAAAATAGCATCAGGATTAGCCATTTCATCAGCTACATTATAGTTATCGGTAAGCTTTGCAAGACCTACCTTAGAAATCTTGTTTAAAGTTAATATATTATACATTTTTATCACCTTTCACTTAAACAAGGTCGACCATATAGCCGACCTTATATTACAACAATTACTTATTCTCAGTTTCAAACTTCTTCATAAATTCAACAAGAGCCTTAACACCCTCAACAGGCATTGCATTATAAATACTTGCTCTCATACCGCCTACAGTTCTGTGTCCCTTAAGGTTTACAAAGCCGTTAGCTGTTGCCTCCTTAATGAACTTAGCATTGAGGTCATCATCGTCTGTTACAAATGGCACATTCATTAAACTTCTGTCTTTAGGAATAACTGTACCTCTGAACATCATTGAATTATCAAGGAAGTCATAAAGAATAGCAGCCTTTTCTTCATTAACCTTCTGCATCTGAGCTATGCCGCCCATTTTCTTTAACCACTTAAACACAAGACCTGCCACATAAATAGCATAGCAAGGTGGAGTGTTGTAAAGAGATGCTGCATCAGCGTGAACCTTATAATCAAGCATTGTTGGGCAATCTGCCTTAGCATTGCCGATTAAGTCCTCTCTTACGGCTACTACAGTAACACCTGCAGGTCCAATATTCTTCTGAGCACCTGCAAAAACAAGGCCAAACTTAGTAATATCAATTTCCTCTGACATAATCATACTTGAAAGGTCAGCCACAAGAGGAACATTGCCTGTGTCGGGAAGTTCAGTATATCTTGTACCGTAAATAGTATTGTTATATGTAATATAGAAATAGTCAGCATCAGGATTAAACTTGGACTTATCCAAAGCAGGGATATAGTTAAATACCTTATCCTCTGAGGAAGCTACCACATTAACTGTACCGAATTTCTTAGCCTCCTGCATAGCCTTCTTAGCCCACTGTCCCGTGTTTACCAAATCGCAGGTACCCTTAACCATAAGGTTTAAAGGAATCATAGCAAACTGAGTCGAACCGCCGCCCTGTAAAAACATTACTTTATAATTATCAGGTATATGCATAAGCTCTCTTAAATCTGCCTCAGCCTCTTTTATAATATCGTCAAACCACTTGGAACGGTGACTCATCTCCATAACTGACATACCTGAACCATTGTAGTTAAGCATATCCTTCTGAGCCTGTTCAAGCACCTCAATAGGTAACATTGACGGACCTGCCGAGAAATTGTAAACTCTTTCCATTTCTTTCATCCTCCAATAAAAATTAAAACAGCCATTAAAAATAGCTTAACAATTATTATAATACAAAATACCTTAAAATGTCAATAGTAAATTCCACAATTCAAGGACAAATGTTTTTGTGCCAAAATACTTTTATGCAATTTTTATTTTTTACCGCATATAATTAATACAAAAAAAAGGAGTTTACTATGGACAGACAATATCAACTAAGCAATGTTACAAAGGATTACTTAACAACATTTCACCATATCCTTGATAAAATGATTAAGGATATGACAGAAGCAAAGCTTACCTACAGTATATCCCACAACTTTATTGTGCAAATGCTGCCTCATCACAAAGCAGCCATTGAAATGTCAGAAAACATACTTAAATACACAACCAATTTACAGCTTCAACACATTGCCGAAAACATTATAAAAGAGCAGACAAAAAGCATAGAAAATATGGAAGAAATTTTAAATAAATGCAGCGAGCTTATTAATTCAGACAGTGACGTATATTTATATCAAAAAAGAGTGGAAAATATACTGACAACAATGTTTTCCGGAATGGAAAACGCTTATACAACAAATGATATTAATTGCGACTTTATGAAAGAAATGATACCTCATCACAGAGGTGCTGTTGAAATGTCAAAAAATGCCCTTCAATATGATATTTGTCCTGATTTAAAGCCTGTTTTATATGCCATTATTTCCTCTCAGGAAAGAGGAATTGCCGAAATGCAAAGACTTTCAAGACGTCTGGGATGTTAGGCGAAAATAAATTATTTTTCACAAAAATATGACCACGCATAAAAACGTGGTTATATTTTTATTTTCCAAATATTTTATTTTTGATTACCGCAAGCATAAAAAGTGGCAGCTGCATCATTCTGCCTATTCTTGAAGGCTGTTTGATAAGCCTGTAAAGCCACTCAATATTGTGGTTAATAAAAAATTCAGGCGCTCTCGGTACATTACCGCACCAACCGTCAAAGCTGCCTCCAACACCGGCAGCCGCCTTAATATTAAGCTCCTTAATATGGTCATAAATCCATTTTTCCTGCTTGGGAAAGCCTATTCCCACAAGGAGCAAATCAGGTTTAAGAGTATTGATTTCAGCTATAATTTCCTTTTCTCTTTCCTTGTCAAAATAGCCGTTTGCAGTACCCACAATATTTAATCCCGGAAATCTTTCCTCAATTGCTGCCTTTGCCCTGTCAGCAATTTCCGGAGCACCTCCAAAGAAATATGCAGTCTTTCCCATATCTTTCATTTTGTCAAACACACCAAGCATAAGGTCATAGCCTGCTACTCTCTCCTTAATGGGGTTTGAAGTAAATTTAGAGCCATATATAATACCTATGCCATCAGGCACATTCATTGTGCTTGAATTAAGTATTTCCATAAACTCCTTATTTTTTCTTGCTTCCATTACCATTTCAGGATTAGGTGTAAATATCATAGATTTTCCGTTGCCGTTAAGATAGGAAACAACCTTGTCAACTGCCTCTGACGGGCTTATGTTGGCAAAGGGTATGCCCAATATTCTGCATATATTCATAGTATACCTCTAAAAAATAATCTTATTTAACAGCATGGAAGCTGTCAGTTTTGTTGAAAAGTAATATTTATTTCACATTTAGTGAAATAAATATTACTTTATTGTATATCCTCCTTTAACCAAAAACCACGCTGCCTCAGTTACCTTAAAACCTCTGCCGTCTGCTCTTGGAATAATAGTAAGGTGGTTTAATGTTGCATTATGTCCGTTATAAAGGGCCTGACCCGTTGTAGCATCGGTAATACCCTCACTTCCGCTTATTACAACGCTTGCCTTACCTGCTCTTAAAATCATTTCAGTACCTTCCTCACCTACGATAGTCTTGCCTACAGCAACACTTACGGGTGTAAATGTAGAGCCTGAGGAAACAGTACCTGATGAACTGCCTGAACCGATTTTAGCCATAACCTGTTCAATCTTATCATCAACATAACTTTTAGACACAAGGGGATCTGACTCTGAACCTGCGTCAGCACCGTAAACGCTGCCCATAACCATAACAACACTTGCGGCTATACTTAAAAATGCAACTAAAAATCTTTTCATTTTCTTTTTCTCTCCTTTTCTTTTCTGATAATGTCAAGCTGCTGAGAAAGAAGAACATCGTTTTCATCAGCTTTGCTCATCATAATATCAGCCTTACTCTTTAAAATACTCTTATACTTGTTCATATTTTCAAAAATATCAAGGGTCACAGCTGTTATTCTGTCACTGTCAAGCTTTTCACTCCTTACATCTCCACCTTCAGGCATATCCAACTCCTTTAAATAATACTCAATCTTAGGGTCATATATAATACCTACCATAGGAATGTTCTTAACAGCGGCAAAAATCAATGTATGAAGTCTCATACTTACCATTACATCAACTATGCCTACAATACCCATCATTTCAGAAGGTGTATAACGATTTTTAAGGACATAGGACTTATTTTTCATCATTGATGAAACCTTTTTACTGACCGCAATGTCCTTTGGATACTGCATAGGAATAAAAATAATTTCCTTACCCGTATCAGCAATGTTGTCACAGGCCCTTGCCAGCTTTGATATATAGTCCTCGCCGTATTTAGCCTTTGACCATGCTCTTACGGAAACACCTACCCTTGCCTTGCCTCTGTCCTCAAAGCCCTCTTTTTCAAGAAGCCTTTCAGCATCGGCACTGCTTATACTTTCAAGCTTAAAGGCAGCATCGGCAGTTACGCTTACATTAGGATTACTTACGCCTATGCTTCTTAAATCCGCCTCTGAAAGCTTTTCCCTTAAAGTAATAACATCTACAGTGTTTATAACAGTAGTTACCAGTTTTTGATTAAATCCGCCGGTTACCGGACCTATACCGTTTGCGTAAAGCATTACTCTCTTATGCAAAAGTTTTGCAATCTTTATTATGGCTAAATAATAAAGGAGTGAACGGGTACTTGTCCCATTCTGCAAAAGAGTACCGCCGCCGCTTAGTATAATGTCACTGTGCCCTATAGCAGACAACACCTGAAAAACATTAAAACGCTGAACAGACTTAATACCATATTCATTTTTGGTAAATTCAGGATTATGACTAAGGGCAGTAATGTCAACATCATCGGCTAAACCTCTTATATTAGTAGTCATTGCCTTTAATATTGCCTCATCACCACAGTTACCAAAGCCATGATAGCCTGCTATTAACAGATTAATCATAACACAATTCCTCCCAATATGCATTGGAAATTTTATTCATTTTCTCCTTTTGCCTGATAGTACCATATATTCATAACAACTGCCACAAACATCCAAAACAGACTTGTCATCATTGGCACTTCAAACACATTTTCAACAAAATTATGGGCAATTACACCGCAAAGACCCCCAACAATACCTGTTGAAAGCTCCTTTGAAACCTTGGTTGCTGAAATTTTAATTGTTCTGAAACCATTTACAATAACGCTGTACATAAGGACAGCAAAGGCCGAAAAACCTACAATGCCTGACTCAACAGCAGTTTTAAGCATATAGTTATCCATATAGAAAGTGTCAATAAGTTCAGCATTCACAAGAAGCCTAAGCTCATGATTTATAGCAACAGCTCCGCCGAAATGACCTAAACCTACACCAAAAACAGGATTATTTGCAAATATTTCAAGACCCGTAAGCCATCTTACAAGACGTCCGCCTTTTAATGAGGACTCAATATATTCAGGGCTTAACATATAGCTTATTCTGTTGCCTACACTTGGCACAGCCACTACCACAAGCACTGCACCTATAATACATGGAATAATAAGCCTTTTATCCTTTAAAAGTACATAAATGCCTATTGCAAGAGCAAAACCTATCCACGCACCTCTTGATGATGTAAACACAAGGCTTGCCATCATACAAAGAGCAATTAAAGTAAATATTGCCTTTCCCCTTTTGTTTTCATTAATAACAGCAAGAGAAATTGCCATAGGTAACGCAAGTGTAAGAAGGGAGCCAAAAACATTTGGACTTGTAAATATAGAATAAACTCTTGTTCTGACACCTGCTTCATTTTGGTCAACCCAGCCTGCCGGCATTTCAACACCTATAATATACTGATAAATACCATGGAGTGCAAGAAGTCCAACTACAATTACGAAAAATGTTGTAACTGTCTTTGCATTCTTTTCACCTCTTAATATCTGAATAACAACAAAGTACCAGAGCATATACTGAACAATGGCTCTGAATCCCTCAAGGGCAATGCTGAAATCAGGTGAATTAAGTATAAGGCACAAAAGCATGGCACTTATAAATATAAAAAGGGGCACATCCATGGGAGAGGTTTTAAAACCCTCATCCTTACGGTTTGCAATCCACTTAAAAATCCAAAGCATAACAAGCAAAATAAGAAAAAGCTCGTCCCATACACTGCCAAGAATACCGCCAAAGGCTCTTAAAAGGGCATCTATAACACCGAAAGCAGCAAGTATAAATACAGCTACCTCATATCTTGTAAGTACTACGGCAACACCTACTGCAACAGCTACAAGAGCAAGAGCCGCAACAGGACCTAATGTAGTACAGCCTAAGCCAAGTATCAGACCTGCAATCACTATTAAAATAACATTTTTGTTTTTCACAAAACCACCAACTATCTGATTAAATCAAAAAATCCTTTAACTGCCCTAAAAACAAAGCTGTTTTTAAAAACAGTCTGACAGGATGCAATTAATATCAACACAAAACCAAAAACAAATACCACCCAGCATACAACCATATTCAAAGCTGATACACCGCCTGCAAAAATCATAGAAATAATACTTCCGATAGGAATACTCATAAAAAGCAGCCCAAAACCGTAAAGTTTTTTGCTGACATCAGCCTTCATTATGGCATTAACCTCTGCAGAAACAACACTGCCCTTAAATAAAGCAGTAAAAAGTCTGTTAATAAACCCAAAAAGCCTGTCAAAAAGTCCTGCTATTGCCATTATAATTCTATAAACAACACTGTAACGGTAATAGGGCTTTTTATTGGCATAGCGTGAAAGCACAGAGTATGTTTTACTGTCCTTAAAGCATATACCAACACCGGTAACAGCATTTTTGAGTCTGCTGTCTTTATAAGCATTTAAAAATGCCTTTACTGTATTTGTTATGGCTGTGATTATAAGACTTCCTTTAAAAACATTAGTCAAGCTCATAATAACACCTCTTTTTAGGTAATAAATGACATTAATTTATCATTACCTCTCCCTTACTCACTCTTAAACTCAACACCTCTGATTTTTGCATTTGCCTCAACTGTCTGTGTCTTAACAATATAACTGAAGCCAACTCTTGCTTCCTGACCGCCAACCTTAATAGTAATATTGGATGGATTAATCTTTTCCTTAATTACAACAGTAACATCCTTCCAAATTGGATGTTCACTATATACAGCCTCACCATCACTGTTTACACCTACATAAGCAGCAGGCTCAACCTTAACGTCTACAATTTCCGCATCGGTATATTTGCCCCCTGCAACAATATGGTCGCCAATATTTAGTGATTCCGCAACCTCAGGCACCTGTAAGCTGGCAAAGCAGGTGACATAACAATACTGATCTTCACTTGCAGGATTTAATCCGTTTGCATTAAGTTTGGAAGAAGTAAAACGTACTGCAACTGCTGCAATAATTGCCAAAATAATAACAACTACCACTAAATCCACAATATTAAGTTTACCAAATAATTTTCCTTTTTCATCAATGAGTTTCATTTATTTACGCTCCTTTTTACTTGTAACTTTTTTGTATATATTAATATGGGTATTTGCCATTGATTCAACAGAGAAGTTTTTAAGTGCCCTGTCATAAAAGGCATCACCCATTTTTTTTCTTAATTCATCGTCATTGCACAGCTTTTCAAGTCTGTCAGCAAGGGCATTGTAATCTCCCGATGGTACAAGATAGCCGCTTTTGCCCTCCTCTATCATTTCAGGAATACCTCCCACTGCCGTAGCAACCGTTGCTTTTTTCATTCTTGCTCCCTCCAAAAGTGCATAAGGAAAACTTTCGGAATATGAGCTTAATGTATTTATATCAATATGTTTGTAAAAGCTGTTCATAACAACAGCATTCATTATCTGACCTGCAAGGTGAACTCTGCCCTCAAGGTTATTTTCCCTGACATAAGCCTCACAGCTGTCCCACATTTCTCCGTCACCAAGAACAATGAAATCAATGTTTTCACACCTTTTTGCAAGAACATTTGCTGCCTTTAAAAATACGTCAACACCCTTTACGGCAAAAAGCCTTGCAGCAATACCCACATATTTTTTATCGGGACTGTACTTTATGTGAAGCCTGTCGTAAAATCTTTCCTTATCAAGTATTTCAAGTTCCGGCTTAAAGTCTATACCATTATATATTACTTCAATACGTTTTTCCTTAAAACCTCTTTCAACAAGCATATTTTTAAATGCTTGGGTTACGCTCAAAATATGGTCAAATCGCCTTAAAGCAAAGGAATTAATGGGGGTATAAACCACCTGTTTCCTGAAATTGTCCTTAAAATCCAGCTTGTAATCGCTGTGGAGAGTTGTAATCATAGGCACCTTAACATTATGCATAATGAAAAGAGAAATATAATTAGCTCTTGCACCGTGACAGTGTACCAAATCACATCCGCTGTTATTAATATAATCACATATCTTTTTATTTACAGACAGGTCATATCTCTTAGTCTGCGGTATAATTGTGACAGGTATGCCGATTTCCCTTGCCTCCTCCGTAAATATACCCTCCATAATACAGAGAAGCTCAACCTCAATATTAAGTTTTAATAAATTTTCAAGAAGAGTAAGAACATGGGTTTTTGCACCTCCCGTATCTCCTCCGCTTATGAAGTGTAGAATTTTCATAACATTCACCAATTAACCCATTTTGTCAAATACTTCACCAAGTCTTTCCGTCAGCTTCTTTCTTTCAAAGCCTTCAATAACCTTTCTGTCAGGTTCAAAATCAAGACTGCCATTGCACCATTTGTCATAATAAGTCTTAATATTTTCCTTAATTTTATTAACATCATCAGTATTTGCCACAATACCAATATTACTTTCCTTAACAAGGTCTGCGGCGCAGCCTTCCGGAAGTATGGCAAGCACCGGTCTGTTAGTATTCATATATTCAAATATTTTGCCGGTATAAAAAGCATTGGCACCTCTGCCGCTGCCTTCAATAAGCACAAGCACATCAGCCGCCACCTGGTGCTCAATACACACATTATGGGGAACATAGCCTACAATATTAAAGCTGTCAGTTAAACCATAGCTGTCAATTTGTGCCCGGAGTTTATCCTTATGATAGTTGCCTATAAGCTCTACCATAATCTTACCGCCTTCAATTTTGCCCTCGTCTTTAAGCTCTTTTAAAGCCTGAAAAAATACATCCGGCTTTCTTCTGCCGTAAAGAGCACCTGTGTAAACCATAGTAAGTTTATCATTATGAGGCTTTACCGACACATCAAGTCCTTTAAAATCCTCTTCATCATATCCGTTTGGAATAAAAACAAAGTTTTCCCCTGTCAAATTGTTGTTTCTTATAAAATTCTCCCTCATTACAGGAGTATTTGTAATAAGCATATCAGCCCTTGTCACAACCTCATGCTCCATATTTTTTTCTATTTTGGTCCTTATGGGATTATAAGGATTGTCAAGGGTATAAGGATTGTTAGTCCATTCATCTCTGAAATCTGCCGCCCACTTAATATTTGGCATCTTCTTCTTAATATAAAGTCCTAAAAGATGGTCGCTGTAGGGTGCAGAAGTGGTATAAATAATATTTATACCTTCTGACTTAATGACCTCAAGAACCTTTTTTCTTGAATTTTTATACCAAAAATAAGCAGTATCGGGAATAACAAACTTACCTAATGCCTTTCCCGGTATTCTCATTATGCCCTGCAATTCAGGCAGCTCATAAGGCTTTGTTCTGTATATTTTTACCCCCTCGGGAACATCCCTTAAAAGAGTTTCGTCTTTAAGAGGCATATTGCCAACCGCTCTTGTAAAAACAACAGGCTCATAACCGAAGGACCTTAAATGCTTTACAAACTTAACACTTCTCTGAACACCTGAACCGCCCATAGGGGGAAACTGATTTGCAATTATAAGTACTTTTTTCATAACTTTATCCTGCCATTTTACTTTTCAATTTCAAAGAGTAACTTCCACCCAATGAAACCTATTTTACAAATTTTCTCTTAATTACATTAAGCTCGTCCTTAACCTCACCAGTAAGCACAAGGGTAGCTCCATATACTATAATACCACAAATAACAAATAATGCCAAACATAATTTGGAATTCGGCAATATTCTTTTTAAAATTTCAATGACAACGACCATTACAACAGCCGAAAACAGTATATTAAAAAATCTTCTCGGTTTAATTTCCCACTTTAAATAATTTCTTGTACCGTAACGTGCAAGAACAAAATAAACAAAGAAGCCAATAAATGTAGTAACGGAAGCAATAAAATAACTGCCTGTAAGTTTAACCAAAACAAGGTTAAGACCTACATTAACGGCACCTCCTATTAAACTTCTCTTGAAAATAGCGTTGGTATTTGCATTAAGCTCCCAGTGCTTTATTGAATATTCTGTAAGACCTAAAAACATCATACCAAGGGCAACCCAGAACATTACTATATGTCCTTCCACATATTCACTTTCAAAAAGGGCGAAAGCTGCTGAATCACTTACGGCAAATACACCTGCAACAACAGGAATTGCCACAAGCATATACATTCTTACAGCCTCGTTTAAAAGCCTTTGCACATCATCTTTTTTGCCTTCTGACCACGCCCTTAAAATAGTAGGGTAACAGCCACGCATAACAGAAGCATTTAACAATGTGAAGGCTGTTGCAATCAGAGAATAGTTAGTCTGGTAAATACCTGCCGCACTTGCACCAAGAGCAATGGTAATAATATAAATATCTGACTTATTTAAAACAGATGTTGCAAGCTGATTACCCATTAAAGGCATACCGTAATCCATAAGCTCTTTAAGAATATCCTTATCAGCCTTACCCTTTAAGTAGCTTAAAATTTTAAGACGCTTCATACCTATAACAGAAACTATACCGTCTGTAATAAAGTAACTTAAAAATATCCACTCAATTTTACTTGTCCACAGCTTACAGAAAATAACCACAAACATAAGTTTACCGCATACGGTAATCATAGAAAGAATTAAATTAAGTTTTGCCTCTCTTACTGCCGCAAGCATTGAAATCATAAGCTGTGCGGTATTGTATGTAACAAACCACAAAATACTGCATATAAAAACAGGATAGGTATAAACGGAAGTAAACTTATTAACTGCCTCAATATTGCCAAAGCAAAACTTTAATATAATAAGAGCAATAACGGCAATACCACCAACAGTTAAATTAACCTTAAACCATGCAGAAAACACAGTTGAATAAAATTCCTCGTGTCTGCCTGCAATATCATACTTGTTAATATAGCGCAGAACTGACTGAACCAACCACTGTATGGCAACCATACCTATGGTAGTTATGGCTATGTTGACAGTTGAATAATAACCCATTTGTGCCGTAGCAAAAAGATAAGTCATAACGGACATTGTAACAATGCCTACAACACCCTCAATACCCTTAGCTATCATATATATAATTGTGTCCTTTGCCATTACGCCCTTTGAATTGTTTGACATAGTTTTGTCTCCTTTTCCTTATTTTTTTAACTAACGTTTATTTCACCAAAGGCGAAATAAACATTAGTTTACATCACAAAATTCATAATAAAGCTCGTCACTATTGCCCATAAACTTAATATACTGTTGTTTAGCGGCATTTACACCTGCAAGATTAATATATCTTATACCGTCCTTAATTTCCACATAATTACTTTCACCTACGGAAGAAAGCACAACAATATTCTTATCACTGTTTCTTGATGCAGTTTTTAATATATCGTGGAGTGCATCTCTTTCCCTTGAATCGGTAATACCTGTCAAAGGGTATACATCAAGCATAACAACAATATTCTTTTTGCTTAATCTGTTTAAGTAATCCTGCAAATATCTCCACTGGTCGCCGCTTGCAGCTTTAAGACTTCCGTTAGATACGGCAAGAGTTACAAAAGAAAAGTCATCATTTTCACTTGTCTGATACTTATTCTGATTAATAACAGACGGCACGGAACTGTTGTTTGTAATACCTGATTCGCCTACAAATGCCATAGTTCTTGCACCCTCTGACATCTGATTAATAAGCTTTGTGCCGGCAGAACCAATATACTTAGTTGTACCAAAAGCAGTTACTGTTGTAAAATCACCTGTAAGGCTTGAAAGATCGGCTTCCATATAATCCTGCATATTGGTTGAATTAACACCGCCTGCGTTGCCCGTCGCAGCCTGTGCCATTAGATAATCCACATAAACAGTACCCTCTGTGTTTTCATCAGTGGTATTCAATGAAGATACATAAATTTTGTTAAGATACACAGGTGACGTAACATCATCAGGAAGATAAACCGTCGCCTGTTTCCACTCCTTGCTGTTAAGATTACCGGAAACAGTAACATCCGCAGACTGACCATTACCGTAAGTAATTACAGCCTTCAACATATTGTCACTGCCGTCACCCTTATACCAAATACTGAAATCCGTCACTCCTTCGGGAAAGGGAATGTTATTCTTTTCAAGGCTTGCATAAACAGACTGTGTTGTAGTCTGATTTTCTTTAAACTTATAATCAATTCTTATTGAGGAATTGCCGTCATACTGAACATTACTGTCAGTCTCGGCATTGCCCTCAATTCCTGAATTTTCAGGATAATAATACATTACAATATCTCTTGGTGCCTCAAAGCTGTTAATTGCAACAAACTTTTTACCTACAGATATAGTCATTTTTGCACTTACGTCATAGCCTTTGCCTGTTACAACACAGGTACCCTCACTGTCAGCAACAAAAGAACCATCCTCAATATGACCAATAGAGCTGTCGCTTACACTCCACTCTATATCATCACTGTCAACATCAATAGAGTAACCGTCCTTATTAATAACCTGAGCCGTAAGGTAAGACTTTTCTCCAACACTTAATGTATAGTGCTCCGCACCAACTCTTAAGGCAGCAGCACCCTTTAATACCGTTACATCAACAGTACCGCTTATATCACCGTAGTTTACTGTAATTTTACCTGTACCTGTTTCTGACGGAGTAAATATATTATCTTCCCAAGTACCATCAATAGATGAACTGAAGGTAAGCTTTCCCAAATCAACAGGAAGCTCAGCAAGCTGCCCGTCATATACATTGACATAAATCTTGCTTTCAAAATCCTTAAACATAATGTTTTCATCAGCATCACCAACATAAGGCTCAACTCTCTTAGGTACTCCCGCTTCACCGTTTACCTTTATGCCGACACCGTTTGCAACTGCTCTTTGTGAGCCTTCACTGGGCACATTTACAACCTCGGGAGTTGTAGATGTCTTAGTCTGTACAACCATAGTTGTAGAACCGCCGCCGTCAAGATGAATTGCATCATAAGCACCATATTCCTTCATTATTGCTGCCGCCTCGGCATGAGTGGCACCCTTGCCGTTTGTTCTGCCATCGATACATACAATAAATATTTTTGACTTGTCCTGATTTACTCCAAGCATAGTCCTTGGATTGTACGCATTTTCACCTATAATAAGACCGTTATTAACAACCTGACCGTTTCTTAAAAGCTCACCGCCGCCGCTTAAACCAACAGCAATATCAGTTATGGACTTGCCCTCTCTGAAAACAAACTTTTCGCTTTCAGAAAAACCAACTGTCATACCTACCGAATACTTACTAATTTCTGTCTGTCTTGAAGCATTGCTCATTACAATAATAAAGCCTTTTTCAGGTACATCCACAGTTTCTCCCGGATTGGAAATATATGTAATCTTGCTTTCTTCAACCACAATTTTGGTAAGATTATTAAAATAAGCGTCAAGAGTGGTTGTTGATGTAATTGCACGTCTGTCAAAATAAACAGGCTTTGCAAAATCGGTTACCTTATTTTTTCCTCCAAGCTCTGTTTTGGTATCGTTCATACTGTAAAAGCTCATACTTGACTTAACATAGTCAATAAAAGGTGTGCCGTAATTATCAATAAAAAATCCTGCATAACGGTTTTCGCTGCCGTTATAGTAATTCTGGGCAGCAATCATATCGCCGTCACCCGCAACCTGACCCATACTTGATTTTAATGTTCCGGAACCAAAAAAGTCACCGTTTACGGCAGCTACAACGTCATTATCCTTTGCAAGCTTTTCAACTGTTGCTTTTCCTCCGTATTTATCAACAGTTTCGATAACATCAAAAGCAAGATCCTCCTCAGATGCATCCATTGTAAGAACATAAACATCCATCCAGCCCGAACTGTACATTCTTGTGCTCTTTTCATAAGTAAGTCCCTGTGCTATGGTCTGAATATCTTTTTTCTCGTACAACACCGTTGTATCAGCGGCATAAGCAGACGTTAAGCTAATGGAACCAAACATCACTGATGCAGAGAGTACACAGCCGGTTATCCTTTTCAAAATTTTTTTATTCATACAAAATCTCCATTCTCATATAATCATACTAACTCATTAGGATTATAACACAAAATAAAATCCAATACAACAAATTAATATTTACAGTTAAGTTACATTTTGCCGTATAAATCAAGCTATAAATCAATTCTTAACAATATAATTCAGCAATTATGATGTCAGCAGCTTAATTAACATAATAATTTTATTTATTTGTTAAATATATATCAATTTAAACAACCAAAAAATTCAACAAATTAACAAAAGTTGACTTTTTTCACAAAACACCTTTTCCAGAAAAGAAATAATTTTGCGTTTTTAACAAAACAAAACAAAATTCAAAAAATACACGTAAAAAATTAACACTTGAAATTATAAAATAATATGATATACTATAAATACAAAGTTTGATAATTAATTAACAATCTTTGTTAAAAAAATATTTTGATTGCTGTGAATAGGGTTTTGCTGCAGCAAAACATTTATTTTTAGCAACGCTTGTTAAAAAAATAACAAAAATATTGATGTTTATAGGAAGGAAGATGTATATGAAAAACAAAAATGTAACAACACCTATCATTGACAATGTTGATGCACTTTTAGCTAAAATGCAGAGAATGAAAAAGGCCCAGGCGGAATTTGCCACATTTACACAGGAGCAGGTAGACAAAATATTTTTTGAGGCTGCAATGGCTGCCAACAAAATGAGAATACCTCTTGCCAAAATGGCAGTAGAAGAAACCGGTATGGGTATTGTGGAAGACAAGGTTATTAAAAATCATTATGCTTCTGAATATATTTACAACGCCTACAGACATAGCAAAACTTGCGATGTAATAGAAGAAGATAAAGCATATGGTATTAAGAAAATAGCTGAGCCTATTGGTCTTATTGCGGCTGTTATTCCCACAACCAACCCAACATCAACAGCAATATTTAAAACACTCATTTCTTTAAAAACAAGAAATGCAATTATTATAAGCCCTCACCCAAGAGCCAAAGAAAGTACCATTGCTGCTGCAAAGGTTGTTCTTGAAGCAGCCGTTAAAGCAGGCGCTCCCGAGGAGATTATAGGCTGGATTGATATTCCATCCCTTGATCTTACAAATGAAGTTATGAAAAATGCCGATATTATACTTGCTACAGGCGGTCCGGGTATGGTTAAAGCCGCTTATTCCTCAGGCAAGCCGGCATTAGGCGTAGGTGCAGGCAATACACCTGTTATAATTGATGAAAGTGCAGATATTCTCCTTGCCGTAAACTCAATTATTCATTCCAAAACATTTGACAATGGTATGATTTGTGCCTCTGAGCAGTCAGTTACCGTTGTAGGCAGCATTTACGATGCCGTTAAGAAGGAATTTGCAGACAGAGGCTGTTACTTCCTTAAAGATGACGAGCTTGACAAAGTAAGAAAAACAATTATTATAAACGGTTCATTAAACGCTAAAATTGTAGGTCAAAGTGCTTATACAATAGCTAAACTTTCAGGCATAAATATTCCGAAAAAAACTAAGATATTAATTGGTGAGGTTGAATCTGTAGATATTTCAGAAGAATTTGCTCACGAAAAGCTTTCTCCGGTATTGGCAATGTACAGAGCCAAAGACTTTGACGAGGCTCTTGAAAAGGCTAAGCAGCTTGTTGCTGACGGCGGATACGGTCATACATCATCACTTTATATTAATACAGCCGAAACAGAAAAAATGGCTAAACACGCAGCAGCAATGAAAACCTGCCGTATACTTATAAATACTCCTTCTTCTCACGGCGGTATAGGTGATTTATATAACTTTAAGCTTACTCCTTCTCTTACACTTGGCTGTGGCTCATGGGGCGGTAATTCAGTATCGGAAAACGTTGGAATTAAACATTTAATAAATATTAAAACTGTAGCAGAGAGGAGAGAAAATATGCTTTGGTTCAGAGCACCTGAAAAGGTTTACTTTAAAAAAGGCTGTCTGCCTGTTGCCCTTGATGAACTCGGCACTGTAATGCATAAGAAAAAGGCATTTATTGTTACAGACAGCTTCTTATATAAAAACGGATACACAAAGGCAATTACAGATAAACTGGATGAAATGGGTATTACTCATACCTGCTTTTATGAGGTTGCCCCTGATCCTAACTTAGCTTGTGCAAAAGCAGGTGCTGAGGCAATGAAGTCCTTTGAACCTGACGTTATTATTGCACTTGGCGGCGGTTCTGCTATGGATGCAGGTAAAATTATGTGGGTACTTTATGAGCATCCCGAGGTTGACTTCTTAGATATGGCTATGAGATTTTCAGACATCAGAAAGAGAATATATACATTCCCTAAAATGGGTGAAAAGGCTTATTTTGTAGCAGTTCCAACATCATCAGGTACCGGCTCAGAGGTTACACCTTTTGCAGTTATTACTGATGAAAAGACAGGTACAAAGTATCCTCTTGCCGATTATGAATTACTTCCAAATATGGCAATTATTGATGCAGACAATATGAAGGACCAGCCAAAAGGACTTACAAGTGCCAGCGGTATTGATGCCTTAACCCATGCCCTTGAGGCTTATGCCTCTGTTATGGCTACAGATTATACAGACGGTCTTGCCTTAAAGGCTATGAAGCTTATATTCAAATATCTTCCCGATGCTTATGAAAAGGGAGGTATGGATATGAAGGCAAGAGAGGAAATGGCTAATGCTTCAACTCTTGCAGGTATGGCATTTGCAAATGCTTTCTTAGGTGTATGCCATTCTATGGCTCATAAACTTGGTGCGTTCCACCATCTTCCACATGGTGTTGCCAATGCCCTTTTAATAACTGAAGTAATGAGATTTAATGCTAACTCCGTTCCTACAAAGATGGGTACATTCCCTCAATATGAATATCCACATACTCTTGAAAGATATGTTGAATGTGCCAACTTCTGCGGTATTACAGGCAAAACCAACGAAGAAACTCTTGAAAATTTCATTGCTGCCATTGAAGAATTAAAGGCAAAGGTTGGTATTAAAAAGACTATTAAGGATTATGGTATTGACGAAAAATACTTCCTTGATACTCTCGATGATATGGTAGAACAGGCATTTGATGACCAGTGTACAGGTGCTAATCCAAGATACCCATTAATGAGTGAGATTAAAGAGATGTATTTAAGAGCCTATTACGGCAAATAATTGAGGAGGCAACATTATGAAAATAGACAAGATTTTAGCAGAAAGAAAAAATAAGAAAATTTACAGATCAGGAAATTTTGTAGTTAAGGAATTTGACAAGGATTTTTCTAAGTCAGATATATTAAATGAAGCTCTTAATCAGGCAAGAGTTGAAGAAACAGGTCTCAGAATTCCTCAGCTTGAAGAGGTAACAAAAATTGACGGAAAATGGTCTATTGTTGTTGACTACATTGAAGGCAAAACTCTTGCGGAAATTATGAAAAATGACAGAGAAAATTTAGAAAAGTATATGGAAAAGTTTGTAGACATACAATTGGAAATACATTCTAAAAGGTCACCTCTTTTAAATAAACTTAAGGACAAAATGAACAGAAAAATAAGTGAAACAAATTTAGATGCCACTACAAGATATGAACTGCATACAAGACTTGAGGGTATGCCTAAGCATACTAAGGTTTGTCACGGTGACTTTAATCCAAGTAATATTATAATTTCACCTACAGGTGATTATTATGTTCTTGACTGGTCTCATGCAACACAAGGCAACGCAAGTGCAGATGCAGCCAGAACATACCTTTTATTTTCCCTCGAAGGTGATACCGAGGCTGCTGAAATGTATATGAATATGTTCTGTAAAAAGAGCGATACCGCTAAACAATATGTTCAGCAATGGCTGCCTATAGTAGCTGCATCTCAATCCGTAAAAGGTAATGAAGAGGAAAGAGAATTCCTTATGAAATGGATTGACGTTGTGGATTATGAATAATATTAAAACACATTATTGTAAAATTTATTTATAGCATTATAATAATACTATTAAAGGCAATAAAAAGGGACTTACAAAAGCCCCTTTTTTATTCCTTAAATAAA
>DBGCRA010000007.1:0-4096 GCA_048359195.1 Candidatus Gallispira sp. | reverse complement strand
GTTCTTCATGATGTAAAATCTCCTTGATTTATGTATTTAGCTTCGCTCAAAGCCTACTTACATAATAACGGGAGATTTTATTTTTTTGAAGTTCAATTTTCATTCTTTATAGGAATGCTATACTAATTCAATAAAAGTTTTGTAATGGTCAAAAGTAAGGAAAATTAACCCATCATTTGAATATAAAAGCCTGCAATTATTTCTGAAGCCATAAATATAATTCAAATCTGCTTCATGCCATATTCGTGTATCGTTATGTGGCAATCGTTTATCACGGTTGTAATAAATATCACCACCTATAAGCTTGTTAATTTCAAATAAATTTCCTGATTTAGGAATCCAGCCCAGTTTTTTAGCTTTATTTTGTGTTACATATTTTGGTGGCAGAAATCCATAATTATAGACATAATAGTCAGCACCATTTTTTCCTTCTATGGTTGCAGTACCGTTTTTTATTGTTTCCATATAATCAACTCTACATCTGCATCTAGGGTGAAGAGGTGGTTTGTTTATATATTCTTTTGCATCAAAAATTTTACCATTAAGTTCTCTGCACTCTTTGCAGGTTGTTGGTCCTATTAAGGCATACCATTCTTTCCATTTTACACTTATTCCGATAATTGGATTAAAACTTTTTATTTTTTCTTTTGTTTCTTCTGTTACTTCTGGCAGTAAAGATATTAAATTTAGTTTAAACTTTTCCAGCTTAATTGTTAAATTACTCATTATGTCACCTCCTTGCTTTATAATAAGCAGTAAAGTGTGACAATTGGTGACATTTATTTAATTATACTACAAATTGCTTTAAAATAAAACATATTGCTTTTTTCTTACTTCCGAGTAATTTCCGTAACCATAGCAAATGAAATCCTTATGTCTCTCCGCCAAAACAAAAAGCGGCAAAATGACGTCAGTCTACAGGACAGTGTAGGCGTTGACAAGGAGGGCAATGAAGTGACTTTAGAGGAAAAACTTGCTGATGAGGGCAGGAGTGTAGAAGAAATTACGGCATTGAAAATAAGAATTGAAAATATGTATAAGATTATGAAGGAAAGACTTACACCCCGTGAGCTTGAAATTGTGAATTTAAGATATGGGCTTAATGGTGAAAAGGAAAAAACACAGAGAGAAATTGCAGCTGACATGGGCATTAGCAGGAGTTATGTATCAAGGATTGAAACAAAGGCACTTAGCAAGCTAAAGGATTTATAAAAAAGTGTATCACCCTTGGTGATACCTACATATATGTTTTTTTAGGGCGGTAAGCCTTATTTTTTTGCAAATAAAAAGGGAGCTAAAAAGCTCCCTGTAATTACATCTTAATAAAATTAGAAAAGTGCACCAAATATTTCTTTGAGAAGCCCTACATCACTCGCATTATAGGAAAGCATTGCTGCCTGTTTAAACTGGGATCTTTCCTCTGAGCTTAACTGATAATACATTGTTTTAGCCTCACCAATGGCTGATGACACATCAAAGCTTGCATCAGCTCTATATGCCTTCATAGCATCAAGAATATAATTTACAATTTCAATTTGTGCATCAGTATCTACTCTGTAAATAAATTTATTTTCAGTGTCGTAAATAACATTATCAAGAGCCTCAAGCTGTTTATCATTTAATTCAATAACAAGAGTGGTAGTTTCGGTAGTTGGTTCTACGGTAGTAGCCTCTGTAGTAGTAGTGGTGGTTGTAGTAGTGGTTGTTGTTGTATTGCTTCCTGAACTACTTCCTGAGCTGCCTCCAGAGCTACTGCTTGAACTGCCTGTTGCCTTACCGGTAGTAGTTTCTGTTGTAGCTTCAGCGTTCTGTGTAGTTACACTTGTGGAATTTTTAGTGGTTGTTTCAGTTGAAGTTTCTTCTGTAACAACATACTTTGCAAGAGCCTGACAAACTTCACCTCTTGTGATATTTACTGTTCCTCTGAATGTATTTCCGTCTTCAAGTTCAAATGCACCGTCTGCAATGGCAGCCTTAACATAAGTTTCTGCCCATGGTGAAACTTCATCATTAATAGTAATATCTGAAATATTGTTTTCAAGGCCTGCGGCAAGGGCTAAAACAACACAGGTCTGCTGACGTGTAAAGTTATCCTGTGGTCTGAATGTATTATCCTCAAAGCCGTTAATATAGCCATTGCTCCGGGCAATTTTAACATCGTTGTAATACCATACGCCATCTTCAACGTCAATAAAGTCCGGCATTTCTGCAGCCTTTTCTTCATCTAATTCATAATTAAACACCTGATTGAATACTCTTGTGAGCTCGGCTCTTGTAATAGTGGCATCAGGCTTAAAGCTGCCGTCATTATAGCCTGCAAGATAGCCTGCATTATACATTTTCTCTATAGCCTGTCCCTGTTCCGTAGAAAAGTCTACATCTGTAAATCCTTTGCTTTCAGCAGCAAAAGCAGATGCAGTGAATAATACGGTGAGGGTAAGGGCAGAGGTGATTAACCATTTTAACTTCATATTTTTCACTCTCCTAAAATTTAATTATTTAAAAAGAGAGATTACATAAGCAATCTCTCTTTTGTTTTATTGTTATAATTTTTTTGTTTGTAATAAAATTACTCGGCAATTTCAGCAACTTCTAATACAGCAGTAATAGGTGTTGCACCTTCAACCTGATTCTTAGCAGTAAATACTACCTTGTCACCAAATGTATTTCTGTAATCAGCCATTGTCTTAGTATCATACTGAGCAATAGAAATGATATCCTGAAGGAACTGAGTACTTTCAACTGAATCAGACTTAAGTAATTCGCTGTGATCATTGTACTCAATAGTAAAGTCATACTTAGTATCAGTAATAGCTAATACTTCCTTAGCAGTATTAGTGATTTCCTCACTTGTTACTGTTGGAGGGATAGCTACAAAGAAAGCATCCTTAATAGCGATAATATCTTCGTAGCTTAATTCAGTTTCATTTACAGCAGCAGGATCAGTCTGCTCGCCAACAAGAATAGCCTTAACTTCATTTAAAGCGTCATATCTGTCTTTGTTGGTAACACCGTCATAGTTAGCGTTTTCAGCCTTGTTACAAAGTGCAGCAGTTGCTTCATCCATAGGAACAATGTATCTTAAAGCGTTACAGAACATAGACCAACCGTTTTCAGATCTTAAGCTAACTTCGCCCTTAACAGCACTGGTGAATTTAATCTTGTTAATCTGATTAGTTACAGCTGTGTTATTAATTGCAGCAGCAGCAACAGCCTCGGAAATAGCATCCTTAATAGTAGAAGCAGTTGAAACACTGTCTACAGAAGTAACATTAACTTCATTCATACCCTTATCACCGGCAGTAACAGAAGCACCCAACTTACCTGCATCAAGAATATTGATGTTACCGTTTATACCTTCTGTAGCATAGATGTTAAGTACAAGATCCTCAGTAACAGTTTTAGGCTGGAGAACAGTCTTGTAAGCAATAGCAGCATCAAGCTTGCTTTCAACTATAGCATTACCGTCAACATCAGCCTCAGCATCCTCATTAGCTAAACCCTTTAAAATCTTTAATACGTCGTTAGCAGTAACAATACCATCACCATCAACATCACCTGTACCTCTTGCTCTTGGACCGATAGCGGCAAAAGCAGATGTAGTAGTCATAGTCATTGCCATTGCAAAAGCAACGAAACCCAATAACTTCTTTTTCATTATAATATTCCTCCTTATATACACATAATTTGATTAATTCCTATTATATCAAATAAAAATCAAAAATACTAGTCCTTTTTTTAATTTTGTTAAATTTGTACAAATTAGTTAAGGTTTTTTTGTATCATACTACGAAAAATAAAAAAATAGGACAGAAAAAATCTGCCTTATCTAAAAGCGCGAGACGGGATTCGAACCCGCGGCCCTCGCCTTGGCAAGGCGATGCTCTACCACTGAGCCACTCGCGCATATAATAAAATCAAGCGGGTGAAGGGAGTCGAACCCTCGTCCTCAGCTTGGAAGGCTGATGTACTAGCCGTTGTACCACACCCGCATTTTAAAAGTGATGCCCAGAGACGGAATTGAACCGCCGACACGAGGATTTTCAGTCCTCTGCTCTACCAACTGAGCTATCTGGGCTTAACACTGATAAATCGC
>DBGCRA010000006.1:0-58680 GCA_048359195.1 Candidatus Gallispira sp. | reverse complement strand
TAAGGAAAGTACCGCTTTTAAGAGCAAGTTAAGTATCGAGTCCAAGTAAGGAGGCTTTATATGGCTACTGTTATTATTAGTATTATATTAATTGTAATTGTTGCTTTAATTATAAAAAGCCTAATTAATAAAAAGAAAAACGGCAGCGGCTGTGGCAGCGGCTGTGGCTGCGGCTGTTCAGGCTGTGCTATGGAAAAGCACTGCCATAAATAAAAAGTAAAAACTTCCTTAATTATTATTAATTACAAAAAAACTGCTCTCCGTTGGGAGGGCAGTTTTTTTGTAATTCCATTTTAAAAATAATTTACACTCAATCTAAATAAATAATTGTATGTTAAGCTGCATTATAAATCGCAAATATTTTTATATAAAACTATTGACAAATTATTAAACTAGTGCTACAATATATTTAAAGGCGAGGTGATATATTTGAGTAAAAGTGTTTACAGCATAGTTTTAAATGATGCTGTTGTTGAAGCCGTCGACCGTATGGCTTACAAATATGGTACAAACCGTTCAAATATGATTAATCAGATTTTGGCAGAAAAGGTGGCTTATGTCACTCCTGAACAGCATATAAGGAATATTCTTGATACTGTTGAGGATATAATAAATGGGCAGGATGTTTTCAGAATAATGGCTACTCCGGGAGATACTTCCCTAATGATTAAAAGCTCATTTAAGTATAAGTATAATCCAAGTGTTAAGTATTCTGTTATTATGAATAAAAAAGGCAGCTTTGCAAACGGAGAGTTAAGAGTTGTGTTCAGAACCCAGAATAGTGCCCTTCTGCATGAGCTTGATAATTTTCTTAATATATGGAATGCTCTTGAGGCTAAGTATCTTAACAGAAAAATTTTGTATGCTCAGTCTGAAGGCAAATATGTAAGAAGACTTGACCTGCCCGCCGAAAATTATGACGAAAATCAGATTGGAGAGATGATTTCACAGTATATTACAGGCTTTGATAAAATAATGAAGCTTTATTTTGCAGGTGAGAGTATTGAAAAAATAGAAAAAGAGTATGTTAAATTTTATAATGTATGTGAGTTTAAGATTTAATTGAAAGGGGAGTTGTATATGAATATGAATAAAATGACACAGAAATCCTTGGAAGCAATACAGTTGGCACAGACTCTTGCAGTTGAAAGCAGTAATCAGCAAATTGAACAGCCACATTTATTATATGCCCTAATCTCTCAGGAGGGCGGCGTATGTGCCCAAATGATGATTAAAATGGGTATTGATATTGGCAGCTTCGGTCTTGCAGTAAAAAAAGCTATTGATTCCCTTCCAAAGGTAGGAGGCAGTGCCAGGGAGCAGGGAAAGGTTTATGTTTCTTCCGAATTTGACAAAGCACTGGCAGATGCTGAAAAAACCGCAACTAAAATGGGGGATGACTATGTATCTGTTGAACATTTAATGCTTGGTCTTATTGACAATCCCGACAGCAAATTAAAGGATATTTTCAAAACATTTAATGTTACAAAGGACAGATTTTTAACTGCCTTAAAGTCAGTAAGGGGCAATACAAGAGTTACAACAGACAATCCCGAATCAACCTACGACGTACTTAACAAGTACGGTCAGGACTTGGTAGCTATGGCTGAAAAAGGAAAACTCGACCCTGTTATAGGCAGAGACTCTGAAATAAGAAATGTAATAAGAATACTTTCAAGAAAGACTAAAAATAACCCTGTTCTTATAGGTGAGCCCGGTGTTGGTAAAACTGCCATTGCAGAAGGTCTTGCTTTAAGAATTGTTAAGGGTGATGTTCCCGACAACATTAAGGACAGAAGAATTTTCTCCCTTGATATGGGTGCTTTAATTGCAGGTGCTAAATATCAGGGTGAATTTGAGGAAAGATTAAAGGCTGTTTTACAGGAGGTTAAAAAATCCGAAGGCAAGATTATAATGTTTATTGATGAGCTTCATACTATTGTAGGAGCAGGCAAGGGTCAGGGTGCAATGGATGCAGGCAACCTTTTAAAGCCTATGCTTGCAAGAGGTGAATTACACTGTATAGGTGCTACTACACTTAATGAGTACAGACAGTATATTGAAAAGGACGCCGCTCTTGAAAGACGTTTCCAGCCTGTTATGGTAGATGAGCCTACTGTTGAGGATACCATTTCAATATTAAGAGGCTTAAAGGAAAGATATGAAGTTTATCACGGCGTTAAAATACAGGATCAGGCTTTAATCGCTGCCGCTACCCTTTCCAACAGATATATAACAGACAGGTTTTTACCTGATAAGGCTATTGACCTTGTTGACGAGGCATGTGCCACAATTAAAACCGAAATGAATTCTATGCCTACCGAGCTTGATGAAATTTCAAGAAAGATTATGCAGCACGAAATCGAGGAAGCCGCTCTTAAAAAAGAAGATGACAAGCTTTCTAAGGAACAGCTTGAAAATGTACAAAGAGAGCTTGCTGAATTAAGAGCGGAATTTGCATCAATGAAGGCACAGTGGGAAAATGAAATGTCTGATATTAATAAGGTTCAGGATTTAAGAAAGCAGATTGAAGATGTTACCAAACAAATTGAAATTGCTGAAAGAAATTATAATCTTGACGAAGCAGCAAAACTCAAATACGGCAAACTTCCCGAACTTCAAAAATCTCTTGAAAGCGAAGAATCCAAAGGAGAAAACAGCTCTAAGGAAAATAAAATATTAAGAGATAAGGTTACGGAAGAAGAAATTGCCAAAATTGTAGGAAGATGGACAGGTATACCCGTATCTAAACTTGTTGAAGGTGAAAGACAAAAGCTTCTTCACCTTGATGATATTCTTCATAAAAGGGTTATCGGTCAGGAAGAGGCTGTCGAAAAGGTATGCGAGGCTATTATCCGTTCAAGAGCAGGTATTCAGGATCCTGACAGACCTATTGGTTCATTCCTGTTTTTAGGTCCTACAGGTGTTGGTAAAACCGAACTTGCAAAGGCTCTTGCCGAGGCACTTTTTGATGATGAAAAGAATATTGTCAGAATTGATATGTCCGAATATATGGAAAAATACAGCGTATCAAGATTAATCGGTGCACCTCCGGGATATGTAGGATACGAAGAAGGCGGTCAGCTTACTGAGGCTGTAAGAAGAAAACCTTATTCAGTTGTTCTTTTTGACGAAATTGAAAAGGCTCACCCCGATGTATTTAATGTACTCCTACAGGTTCTTGATGACGGCAGAATTACCGATTCACAGGGCAGAACTGTTGACTTTAAGAATACAATAATCATTCTTACCTCTAACCTGGGTTCTAATTTTATACTTGATGGCATACAACCGGATAATACTATAAGTGATGAGGCAAAATCCCGGGTTGAAACAATGCTTAAATCAAGTTTCAGACCGGAATTTTTAAACAGACTTGATGAAATTGTATTCTATAAACCTCTTGCCAAGTCTGAAATTGGTACTATAGTTGACCTTATGCTTAATGACCTTAACAAGCGAGTTGCCCATAAGCAGATTTCTATTGAAGTCAGCCCTGAAGCTAAACAGCACATTATTGACTGCGGTTATGACCCTGTTTACGGTGCAAGACCTTTAAGGAGATTTATAC
Organism: Candidatus Gallispira sp.; assembly: GCA_048359195.1. GTDB lineage: Bacteria > Bacillota > Clostridia > Lachnospirales > CAG-274 > Gallispira. Next base: position 55,109 of record DBGCRA010000006.1, on the reverse strand, counting down.
AGTCTAAGGTTGAAACCCTTGTGGGCAAAATGATTATAGGTAATGACCTTAAGGCAGACAATGTAATATATATTGACTACAATGGAAATGAATTTACATCTAATATAAGGGGTTAAAAAACGAATATTGTCAGATTATGCGTTTTATGGTTGAAAATGCACAATTTGCGTAAAGCCCTTTTAAGCCAAATTTAATTATGATATAATACATTCAAGATATGAAACATAACATAAAGCTAAATTTTATCCAATATTAAATATCAAATTCCTTTTTTAGTGCCTGTCTGTTGAATGTGTTTCGTATTCCATTAGTGAGGACCTCAAAATGAGGTCCTCACATTTATTTCATCCACAATTTTAAAAGTCTTGATATATTTTTTGACAGATTTGCTTTTTCTATATCCTGACCTGCAACCAAGTCACAGCGGGCAACCTCACTTCCCTTTGTATAATAAATAATTTCACCTACCTTATCACCTTTTTTTACAGGAGCATTTATACTTTCATTAAGCTCTGTTTTAAATTCCAGCTTATCCTTGTTATCCTTTGACGTTACCATATTTATAGGCTTCGCAACAGCTGCATCTACGTTGTCAGTCATTCCCTTATATACGGAAACCTGCCCTACAATTTCACCTGCTCCCTTGCCCTTTTCAATTTTATAATTTGCAAAGCCATAATCGAGAAGCTTCATTGTCGTCTGAAATCTTATTTTAGGATCAGGTGCTGCCATTACTACAGCTATAAGCTCCATATCATCTCTCATTGCAGTACCTGAAAGACAATAAAGTGCTTTGCCTGTTGAACCTGTCTTTAATCCCGTTGCATCCTTATACCATTTAATAAGCTTGTTTGTATTTGTTAAGCCAAATTCACTTTCTCCCTTTGATGTAGTGTGAGTAATGGTATCTTGCCAAGTTGTAGTGTATTTTTTAACATCAGGATATTTTGTTATAAGCTCCCTGCTCATTATGGCAATATCCTTCGCACTCATTTTGTGTCCCTCTGCATCAAGACCACAGGCATTTACAAATGTAGTGTTTTTCATACCCAAGGCTTTAGCCTTCTCATTCATCATGGCAACAAAGCTTTCTTCACTTCCCCCTATAAATTCAGCCATTGTAACAGCTGCATCATTTGCTGATGCTATTGCTATAGACTTTGTAAGAGTTTCTACACTCTGCTGTTCATTAGGCTCAAGGAAAATTTGTGAACCTCCCATACTTGCAGCATGCTCTGATACACTTACCATATCATCCCACTTTATTTTGCCCGAATCAACGGCATCATATATAAGCAAAAGTGTCATAATTTTTGTTACGCTTGCAGGAGGCAGAGGCTCCTCCGAATTGTTTTCTGAAAGTATTTTGCCTGTTGATGCCTCCATAAGTATATAGGACTTGGCATCAATAGCCGGCGGCTCGGCAAATACTGTCGATGTAAATAATAGTGCTGACAATATTATTGCTGTAATTTTTTTTAGCATAAAAAATACCTCCTTGTATATCTGAAAGTATTTTTTGTAGGTTATGTGATTTTTATACAAATAAGTTAATAAAAAAGAGGCTCATCCTTTCAGATGAACCTCAAAGTGTGTATTGTGTTTTTAATAATCAGCTTATTTGTAAACGGCAGTCTTTGTATCGGCATGCCATTCAACATCTGCTCCAAGTACCCTTCCCAATGCTCTGAAAGGAATATACATTCTTCCATCTTTAATTTCTGCAGCAGCACTGTTATCCATAATTACTTCTTTTCCGTTTAAAGTCATTACATTGCTTCCTGCCTTAAAGCTTGCTGTGTTTTCATCGGTAATAACCGTAACAGTCTTAGTTACTCCATCCCACTTAATGTTATCGGCACTGTCAGGATTTTTAATATCACCGGTGCTTACGGCAAGAGCTACAAATCTTAAAGACACCATAGTTGAATTGCTTGAACTCTGGATATATGGAACCGCATCCATTTCTGCCTCACTGCCGTTAATTGAAACATTCCTGCTTCCTACAATCACCTTTACGTCAACCGGTGCTGATGTAGCAGCTTCAGTAGTATTTTCAACAATTGTATTTGTTGTTGCTTCAGAAGCTGTCTCTGTAGTTGTGGTTGTATTTTTGCCTATAAAGAGAGTAGATGCACCGTGACCGCCGCCGCCATTTCCTGATGATCTCTTCCGGTTGTTGTTTCTGTAGCTGTGTCTGAAGTTAATGTCGTTGTTTCTGTATTATTTTCAACAGTTGTTGTTTCTGTTATTACATCATCATTCTTTACTACAACAAGAGAATCGTATGCTATATCTGAATCATTATTATAAGCCTTAATTTCCACCTTATTATCTGTTACATCAACCATATAATAAGCAGCTTTCTTATTTTGTATAGCCTCTGCAATGCCAAGAGGAAGATTGCCGTTTTTAAATGCTTCGCTGCCCTTTAAGCCGTTTACAAGTACCGGATAATTTTCATTATTCTTTGCCTTAGCTGAGAATACATCATAATATTCCTTACCGCTTGCAGTATTTCCCGTAAAGTAAACAGTACCGTCAGGATTAGTCAAATTTTTGGCATCCTCACTTGTAATAGTGCCATCCTTTAATACATAGCTCTTGGTATAAACATGGTCATGACCTGCAAATACAAAGTCTACATCATACTTATCCATAAGCTTTTCAAAGCCTGCCTCCACAAATGACTGTACATCAAAATCGCAGGTATGCTGAGCAGCCGTACGGGTTGACTTGTGGTGCTGAACAAATAACCACTTGTAATCAGGGTTATCCTTAACGGCATTTGCAAGAGTCTTGTCAAACTCATCAATATACTGTTTAGCTACAGGTAAGCCTGCCTCATAGTTTTCCGGACTGTCACAAGGATATGCTGAGTCATTAAGAACCACAAAGAGTGCGTCGTTATAGCTATAGTAATAATTACCTGCAGATTCACTTATTTTTACTTCTTCATCCTTCACATTCTTGAAGTTTTCAATCATTGCATAAGGCTGTTCATTGGGTAAATTAAAGTGATACCGGAAACCATAGTTTATATCGTGATTACCTACTACAGCAGCATACGGAATTGATTTAAGTTCCCCAGGAGCAAAGAATGAGCTATATTCCTTTTCATTTGTCTTGTATGCATCGTTAATCTTTTTACCTTCAATTTGGTCACCGGCACTTGCAATAAAGTCAGCACCCTTTTCTTCAATATTATTTACAGTATTCTTCCAGCTTTCCTCAAGAGTGATATCAGGATTATACCGGTCTGACTGACCTTCCTTAAGCTGTGGATCAGCTACAAAGGCAAACTTAAAATCACCTTCTTCCGGTGTGCTGTAATTATATTCCTTACTCCAGTTTATACCATCGTTTGATACATCGATCATTGAAAATGTTGGAACGTCTTCCTGCCATCTTGCTGCAATATATGCCTGCTGATGCTCAACAAGGTCATAGTACTTACTGCCTGATGCAGAGTTAGCTGTCAAATAAAGAATACCTTCGGGATTTACAACCTTTTCCATATCCTTTTCAGCAATATATTCTGCATCTTCAATAGACGTAAGGTAATCATTATAAACCGAATCAATTTCCTTGTCACCGTCAATATAAGCATCAAAGTCATCCTGACTTATAAACTTATCTTCCTTCTTTACACTTGTGTTCATCATATATGAACGGCTGTAGGTATGGTCATGACCTGTAAGCACAACATCAATGCCGTTTTCTTCAAACACAGGAGCAAGTCCGTATCTTAATTCCATAATTTCAGGCTCATTTGAATGTTCGCCTGAACCATAAATATCCTGATGTAATATAACTATCTTCCATGGTGCATTTTCGTAAGACGCACAAGCCTTTTTTACAAAAGATGCGTGTTCAGCTACATTAGTATTGTTGGTATTAATCATAATAAACAATGCATTGCCATATCTGAAGTAGTAGTCACCGCCTGCATAAGTAGCACCAATATCACTTGCATTAGGATTGTTGAAGTGATATGAATAGTTTGAGCTTAAAGCATCGTGATTGCCAATTATCGTTGCTACAGGTATACTCTTCAAAATTTCAGGTGATAAATAACCCGTATATTCAATTTCATTCTTAATAAATGTTGAATGTGTTGCATCAGCAGTTTTCTTATCTCTTGTCTGAATTTGGTCGCCGGCTGATACCATAAAGGCTGTATCCGGATTAATCTCCATAGCCTTTTCGAGAGTATTATTCCAGTTAAAGCTATCATTTCTTACAGCTCTGTCTTGTCCCAACTCAGTAAGCTCACCGCTTCCCGCATTTGTTGCTACATTTTCAAGTGATGAACCTATCTGAGGGTCGCCAAAGAACATAAAGCTAAAATCACTTGTTGATGGTGCTGCCTTATATTCAACAGGTGTTGTCCACTCACCATCCTTTGTATAGCTGTAGTAATATGTTGCACCCGGTCTAATACCTGTAACAGTTACCTTGTTGCTCATATATCCCGGAACAGCGTCGGTTTGTGTTACTGCAACTACACCTGCCGGAGATAATTCCTCATCTTCATACCATCTGAATTCAGGTGTCTGTGAAGTTGAATTTGAATACCATGCAAAGTTCAGCTCAGTTTCATCTTCACCGGGAGTAAGTGAAATTTTTTCCCAGTCGTTTTTTGTACTTTCCCACTGATTACACCATTCCTCCCATGCACCGTTTTCCGCAGCCCCTGTTGCAGATGCCTCTGTCCATCCGTCATTGTCAGCGCCCCATACAATAGAGCTTAACAATAAAACAGATGATAATAACAATGAAATTTTTTTCCTCATTTTTGTTTTCCTCCTAAAATAAATTTCATATACGAAAACTATTATACCCATTATAAAAAATAGTTCTATCTGATATTTGTAAAATGTTATTTCAAACTCAGTAAAGTCTATTGACTTTAACTTTTTAAATCTTATAATAGTTTTGAAAATAAATTTTAGTTAAAAAGGATGAAAAATATGTTTAAAAAAATCAGTTTTGCCATAATTGTAATTATTATACTTGCAGCAATAATAAAGCTTAATGACATTGACTTTGTACCCCTTGTAAACAGTGAAGGAAAAACATATGAAAAGGCTGTTGTTACTCAAATTATAAAGGACAATTTAATAGAAAACGGTACAAGAGTCGGTCAACAGGAGGTAATGGTAAAAATATTAAAGGGCAGCCATAAGGGACAGGATTTTAAGGCAAGAAGCAACTCAGCCTATTTATACGGAGCAGACTGTAAAGTTGGAATGAAAGTTATGGTAAGCGTAAATGAGCACAATGGATACTATACGGTAAATGTAACAGGATATTACAGGGCCCTTCCTATTTACATAATAATAGGTATGTTCTTTTTAAGTCTTTATGCCATAGGCGGGAAAAAAGGTATTCTTGCTATACTGGGACTTATATTTACATTTATTATGATATTTTTTTGTATATCTGCCTATGGTATACCGAGGTATATCTCCATTCCTTGCATCAGTTTTGGCATCAGCAGCTACTACAGCCGTAACCCTCCTTCTTGTGGGAGGTAAAACATTTAAGGCATTTATTGCCATTGCCGGAACGGTTACGGGAGTTGTTCTTTCCGGTTTATTCGCTTTTATTTTCTGTAAAATGACAGACATATCAGGCTATAATGTATCTGAAATAGATGAGCTTATGTTCATTGCACAAAATACTGCAATAAAGCCCGGAGAACTGCTTTTTTCAGGTATACTTATTGCCTCTTTGGGTGCTGTTATGGATGTGGCAATGACTGTAGCATCTGCTTGTGAGGAAATTTACAGACAAAATAACAAACTTACTAAAAAAGAGCTTTTTAAATCAGGTATGAATGTAGGCAAAGACGCCATGGGAACTATGTCCAATACCCTTATACTTGCTTTTGCAGGAACATCATTAAACACTATTGTTACCTTGTATGCCTATAACTATCCTTATCTTTATACAATAAATCTTTTAAAGATAGGTATGGAAATAATACAAGGTGTTGCAGGCAGTATGGCTATAATATATACAGTACCTGTTGTTGCATTTATTTCATCAGTAATTTATACAAAAAAGACTGTCCGCTAATTGCAGACAGCCTTTAAAATTAATTCACTTTTGAGCCTGTTAATCGAGGTACATCAGATCTGTAATTCTTTAAATTTGTATTGGCAGCCTCCAACTCCATAAATGTTGTTCCATTCTTAAATTTGCTTACAGTTTCAGTCATTAATTTCTTTTCGGCATCCAATATATTTCTGTATTCAACACCTGAAATATCCTTGCCATTCACTTTTATTGTAGTTGCATAAGCCACATCAATATTGGTACCTTTGGCATAATCCTTAATATTGGTATATATACTTTTTGCTATTTCAACATATTTTCTGTCAGCACTTGTTTTTGCCAGCGAGTTCCAGCTTTCCGCCGTTTTTTTGTAATAGCTGTCTGTATATTTTGTACTCTTTAAACTTTTATAACTCATATCATTAACAAGGGAAGTAAGAAAATCATCAACAGTCTTTTTAACCTGAGGTGTAATATCCTCAAAATTAAATTTTGCATCTGTATGATTATTATTCTCCGTAACAGGTTTAAATGTATAAATATCTGTCAATTTTTCATCTAAAATATCACAGCCATAAACCTTAACATACATACCCGCCGTAACATTAATTACAACAGAACTGTGGTCCTCATTAAGGTATACAATGGTTCTGTCAGCAGTACTTGCATCAGGCAGACCAACGTCCACATAACCTGCCTTTAATTCAGAACTAAGCCTAAATGTAAGATGTCCTGTTTTTATATCCTTTCCTGCTCTGTAAGCTCCGTTATGGCTTGTATCAAGAGTTACATCATCACCGGGTACTGCATAAGCATTGGATAAATCCAAATAATTCCCCTCATCAAGCCTTATAACATCACAATAATCAAAATATTTGTTATATAAATATCTTTTGCCCGAATTTCCAACATTACCATCTACAGCATACTTATATAAATAGCCTATGGCATCAGGATTTGCAAACACTACATATTCGCCGGCAGGCATATCAGTACCCACTCTGTATGTTCCCGGCTTATAATATGTATCATAGTTATACATAGGATTTGTAGTTGTTTCAAAAGTTGTAACCACAGTTGTAACCGTAGTAGTTTCGGTTGTTGTTTCAACAGCAGTTGTTTCTTCATCATTATCGGCAAGAGGAGTAGTAATATTTACGGTTCTGCTTTCACCGTCCCAGCTGACATCGCAGCCAAATGCCTCTGCCACATATCTTGCAGGAGCAAGGGTTCTTCCCTCAATTATAACAGGTCCGCAATCCATAGTTATATTCTTTCCCATCACCGAAGCAATATTACTGTCAACCTTCATTACCACATTTACATCGTTTTTTTCTCCTGTTATGGTCTTGGTTTCATTATCCCAGCTGACCTTTGCACCTATGCCTTCAAAAATAACTCTGACAGGAACCATTGTTCTGCCTTCAATAATCTGAGGTGCCACATCACTTTCAACAGTATTTCCGTCAATATTAAGCTTTATTTCATCCTGAGCAAAGACGCAAACCGTAAAAGTCATACTTAAAACCAATATTAATAGTGTTAATAATTTTTTCATATTTGTCCTCCTGTAAATTTTATATATATAATAGTATAAATAATAACTCCCTTTATGTCAAATTAATAAAATTTTAAGTTTTTGTTGATTATAAAGTACATTTGTGATAAAATTAACTCTGTAGTGAAAAAATTACATTTACCTAAAATAGGAGGTTAAAATGAAAAATAAAACAATTTTCTCATTATTGTTTTCATCAATATTTGCTGTATCGACAATTGTTTCATCTTTTGCCGCAGGCATCAGCATTAAAATAAACGGAAAAGTTATAGACAGTGATGTTGAACCCCAAATTATCGAAGGCAGAACAATGGTTCCTGTCAGAGCTATTTTTGAAGGTGTCGGTGCAGAAGTCAGCTGGGATGCTTCTACAAAGACTATTACAGGCACAAAAGATTCTGTAACTGTAAAAATGAAAATTGGCGAAAAAACATTATCAATCAATGATAAAAACATAGAAATGGACGCTTCTCCGGCTATTATTGAAGACAGAACCTATGCGCCTGCAAGATACGTAGCAGAAAGCTTCGGTTTTGATGTAAGCTGGAACGGAGATTTAAAAGAAGTTTCAATAAACAGCAAAATCACAGCAACAACAGAAGTAACCACAGAAACAACCACAGAATTAACTACAAAAACCGAAACTACAACTGAAATAACCACAAAAACTGTAACTACAACTGAAACCTCAACAGAAACAACTACTCTTTCCGCTGCCGAAATTTTAAACAGCAGTCCTGTTAAGGGTGTTGGTGCTGCCACTTATAAGCTTATAAAAAATGATATTTTAAATGCTTTTAAGGTTTATTATGTAGGTAATTCAGATAATAATAACAGATTTCAGAAAAGTACATATAATAAACTTATGAGTGTATGGGATTCCACAGCCCAAACAGAAGATGAAAAGACATTTGTTATATATGCAAAGCAAGTTTATCAGAATATGGTTACAACCTGTAAAAAGATTGACCAAAGAAAAGCAAAATATCCTTCAAATGCCAACATAGCAACCTACTGTACTGACCGCAAGGATAAACTTGAAGTACAGTTAAAAGAATTTCTTTATTCCGAAGATATTGAAACAGCAAAGAAAAAAGCTGAACAAATTAAAAACTTTGCTGCAAATACAGTAGCAAGCTAATATTTTTTGTAAGAGGTAAAATTTATGAGTGACGAAATAAAAAATCCTTCTATTATATATTTATTTATAAAGAGATTAATTGATATTGTATGCTCATTAATAGCTATAATAGTGTTATCACCAATAATGATTATAACTGCTTTAGCCATAGTAATCGAATCTCCGGGAAATCCTATATTTTCTCAGGAGAGAGTCGGCAAAGACGGAAAAATATTTAAAATGTATAAATTCAGAAGTATGTGTCCTGATGCCGAGAAGAAGCTAAAAAAACTTCAGAAAAAAAATGAAGCTGACGGTCCTGTATTTAAAATCAAGGATGATCCCAGAGTTACAAGGGTTGGTCACTTTATAAGAAAATACAGCATTGACGAGCTTATGCAGCTTTTTAATATTTTAAAGGGCGATATGACTATTATCGGTCCAAGACCTGCATTGCCAAAAGAGGTTGAAGAATACGATGATTTTGCAAGACTTAGATTAAGGGTAAAACCCGGACTTAGCTGTTATTGGCAAATAAGCGGCAGAAGCAATATAGGCTTTGAAGAATGGATGCAGCTTGACGTAAAATACATAAAGGAAATGAGCCTTTTAACAGATTTTAAGATATTGATACTTACAATACCTGCCATATTTAAAGGCGAAGGCGCATATTAAAATAGACTGTTGGGAAATTTTTCCCACAGTCTATCTTTTTAGTCTTAATATCCTTATTATTCTTCTTGTACCCCCTATAACAAGCCGTCTTAAAGGTCTTATTCCTACCCAAAATCTTACATAAATACTGTAAACAGGGTTTGATGTTCTGAAAGTCCTCTTTCCCCTTTGTATCTGTATTACAGTGCCTATAACCTGAGCAGGTCTAATATTGTATTCAATATGCCACTGATTATCACCGCACATATTATAAGTTCCGTCAGAGTTAACCTCTACAACCCTGTGGAGCACAAATTGCCCACCTTCTCTCAGGTAAAGAGGCAAATCATATTTTTTTAAGCTGTCATATTTTTTAAGCACTACTCTGTCACCATCATTATGAAGTGTTGGCAGCATACTTGTACCTCTGGGGTTAAAGTTTACTGTTCCGCCCTTATCAAGCATTTCCTTCATAACATCATATATTTCAGAAAGTGCAACTGATTTAGTCTGCAATAAGCTCAGCCCCTCTTAATTTAGCTATATATTCTTCCACATCCTCTTCGGCAACAGACTTTTCAACATCATATTCCTCAAGCATTTTAGCAACAATTTCTTCCTTCGTTGCGTCCTTTTCAAGAATACGCCATATAAAAGCACCAACCTCATTTAATGTAATAACACCGCTGAAATCCATAACACCGCTGCCAACAGGAACCACAATGTTACTGCCTGCAACCTCTCTTAACAAATAGCCTTCCTTAATTTTCATATTTTTAATCCTCCGCTTTAATATTATTGTAGCTTACCTCAACAGCCTCACGTGACATATTACAGCCAAGTCTGTAAAGTTTAACTCTTCTTAAAACAACGTCAAGCATATCCAAGAGCTTAATCATAACCTCCTGATCCTGAGGTCTTATGGTTTGCTGAAGTATGAGAGGTATTGCTTCGGCAGGCTCAATTCTCTTAACCCGGTTTTCCTCTGACCTCTCCAGAAAAACTATAGCACCTAAAGCAACTCTCATATTAATATTTTGGTCAGTCTTACCGCTCCATGGTGTTCCGTATACATAGAGCTTATCGTCAATCATTCTGATTGCAGGCTTATCATCATTTATAATTTTAGCCCTATCTTCACCAAAATACTTAACCCAAAGACTTGTATGAGTAGACTTTCCTGTTCCCGGATCGGCAGAAAAAAGATAAGCATAATTATCCACAACTACACCGCTTGAATGAAGCATAAAGCCGTTGAAATGAAGCAAAGCCTCATAAAAAGCCGCCCCGGTGTAAATATACTCTATATCCTCATCACTTAAATAAGGAGTTTCTTCTTTTAATCTTTCATACTCATCATCAGGTATATGTACATTTATATTATATCTGTCAAAATCAGCCTCATAATCCTTAGACTGTCTGATCGTCCTGTCATATTTTAAATCAATTTCAACATTCAAATCAGCAACCCTTAGTTTTTTTAACATAGCTTACTCCTTATTAATTCCATTTATTCAAGTATAACATAAAGTCATTATTTTATCAACGCTTTTGCTATTGATAATCTGTTAAAAGGTATTACAAAATAATAACCGTCAGCAAAGTCATAAACCTTATCCATAACTTCCTTTGCTATTTCAACACCTGTTTTTTCAGCCTCATCCCTTGACATATCAGGTGCAAATCTGTCAATTACCCAATCAGGAACAGTTATGCCTGTTATTTCGTTTTTAATAAACACCGCATTTCTTATACTTACAAGGGGCATAATTCCCACAAGTATTTTAGTATCAACCCTTGACTTAATATATTTCAATGTTTCAATATCTCTGTCATCAAACACAGGCTGAGTCAGGAAAAATTCTGCTCCTGCATCAATTTTTTTGTTAATTCTTTCTATTTCAAGTTCAATATTACGCCTTGCATAATTAATTGCACCTCCGTAGCAAAGCTTATCATTTAAGAAATTCTCTTCATTCATTTCACTCATAAAGTCCATAAGCTTTACGGAATCAAAATTAAATACACCCTTAACATTATCCCTTACCGTACTTGGGACAGGATCACCTGTAATAACAAGGAAATTCCTTATATCATTAATATAAGCACCTAAAATAAGAGAGCTTATGGCAATTGTATTTTTATCTCGGCAGCATATATGGGGCATAACATTCATACCTGTTTCCCTCGCCACCTTCATACTCATAAGCACTGAATCTGCCCTTGTTCTTCCGCTTGGAGAGTCTGCAAATGTAATTACATCCACATTTTTTGTCTTTAAATAATTTGCAGTTTCCATAAGGCTTGTACAATCCTGATTTTTAGGAGGGTCAAGCTCAACAGCAATAAGTTTTTTACCTTCTTTGCCTGCAAAAAATGCTCCGTTTTTTGCTTTGCCTCCCACAACGCTCATTAAAGCCTTTTCAAGTTTATGGTGTTGAAAGCCTGTATTAAGCTTTACACTTTTTGCAATAGACTTAATATATTTGGGATTGGTGCCGCAGCAGCCACCTATAATATCAGCAAAGGCTGCAATATCTTTCATAACATCAGCAAAGTATTTCTCATTGTCAAGAAATACCATTCTGTCCTGAATAACTGAGGGATAGCTTGCATTTGGCAATGCTGTAAGATATTTATCTGTTTCAATACTTAAGTCCTTAAATATATTAAGTAAATGTCTTGGACCTACACCGCAGTTAAAGCCCATAGCATCTATTTCATCAACTAAATTGCATTTTTCAAGAAGCCGCAGGGCACTTATTCCCTCCTCCGTGTAACCATGCTGATTTACACAAAACTGAGTAATTATAAAAATACCGCCGTTCTTTTCTTTAATATGTTTAATTACAGGTATAATTTCAGAAACGTCTGCAAAGGTTTCAAAAACTATAATTTCTGCACCGCAATCAACAAACGTATCTGCAATAGTATAAAAATCTTCCTTGCTTTCAGGTCCAATATCACAGGCAACAAATACATTGTCCCCCGCCGCCCTTTTTGCTATTGTGTAGGCCGCTTTTATATTATTTTCAAGTCCTTCTGCATCACAGCCAAGATTTTTACGGTTAGATGCAAATGTGTTTGTTCTTATAAGCTCTGCTCCTGCCTCAATATAAGCCCTGTGAACATTATAAACTGTTTCAGGATTTAAAATATTTGCTTTTTCAGGCAATATTCCCAAACCAAAATCTGAAAAATATGTGCCAAAGGCACCGTCACACAACAACTTTTTATCTTTTAAATAATCTCTTATATTCATTATTTACTCCATTAATAGTACATATAATATTCGATACCGTGAACACGATCGTTAATAATATTAAATCTGATACTATATTTTCCATCTGTTACATTTAATTCAGTACCCGGCTCGCTTATAATTCTTTCAACGCTGCCGTCCTCTTTTTCAGCCGTAAAGTTAAGTCTTATGGCATAGCTTCCGTCTTCTCTTTCCGTTTCAATATATCCCTCATTATCCTTGTCAATACCGTAAGCAGCTATAACCTCATCAACAGTACTGCACTTATCATCATCCATTACAATACCCGTTGTTGTAATCCCCTTAACATTAATAACCGCCTCATGACTTCCCTTATAAGTAATATACCTTATCTGATCCTGTTCAATAGTTTCACCGGGATTTTCCTTATCACCCATTGTAACCTTTAGTGTCTGAGTTTCAATAAATTCTGAAACATATTTAGCATTTTCATCCTCATAGCTTATTGTTGAGGCGTCAAGACCCAGCATACACAAAAACTTGACAGGCTCCATATCCTCATTGGTAGTATAAAGTGCAAAATCGTTCTGTGCATAGCTAACAGGACCGCTTGGCATAGTTACCTCTGTGTTATCGCTCTCTGCTCCGCTTTTATCACAGCCTGCAAATGACACACTTAACATTGCTGCTGCTAAAACATACATAAATCTTTTCATAATATTTCTCCCTTTTATTTTAAATTAATTATTCATATATTCAGGTGCATCTCTTAAAACACTGTAGGGCGTCATCATACCCATAATATAACCATCGCTCCTGCCTGTATCTGTAAAGAAAATTACCGTAAGCTGTTTCATTGATTTGCTGTCAATACTAAAAAGATCAACAGCCTCAAACAATGTGGCGTCAGCCTTCATAAAAGCAAAATACTCATTAATATGATAGCTTAACCCTAAATAATTTATAAATTCAGAAAATTCCGTGTCCTCATCAATATGTACCGTTCCTTTGTCACATATATAGGAATATATAACATTATCACTGAAAACACCTAAGAGTTTATCATCGTGAAAAATAGGTACATGAGTAAATCCCCTGCTGTTCATATAATTTGTAACCTTAATAACTTTATTTTCAAGAGATGCCGTAAACATATTCTCACGCCTTATTGCAAAGGACATAGCCTGTGTAGGACTTTTTACCCTTGCAACACATTTTTCAAGAATCTTAATCATATCGTCAGAAGGTATTACGGGATAAACATCCCTTACTCTTGGAGTATGTACAAGAAAGTTTCTTACAACTCTGCAATACTCCACATCCTCCTTAAATTCCCTTAATGCGGGCAGAGATGTAAGCCTTGCTATAATAGGAGAGCCTTCGGGAATATCGGGAAAGTAGTTTGCCCTTCCTATTCTTTCAAGCTGTCTGTATAAATCAAGAAATTTATCTGTATTATTCATAAAAATCACCTTTGCTTTCTGCTGACAATTACTATAACAAGCAATACAGCTATACCTATTAATACTATTGTTCCACCGGGCTTTAAATCATAAAAAGCAGTTATAAACAAACCCGCTATTGTAAACACAAGGGCGAATACAACAGATAATATAACATTTTGCTTATAGCTTTTAGATATAAGCATAGCACAGGCAACAGGTATAATCATAAGAGACGATATAACAAGAGAACCGACAGTTCTTGCCGCTATTGACACTACAATGGCAGTAAGCATTGTAAACACAAGATTAACGGTTTTTACCTTTACGCCTGAAAGCTCTGCTCCCTCCTCGTCAAAGGAAATATAAAAAAGCTCTCTGTACAAAATAAACATTGTTACAATAACAACTATACTTAAAACAATAACTGTCACAAGCTCAAATGTGGAAATTGCAACTATAGAACCAAATAAAAAGCTGTTAAAATTAGCCGCATTCTTTACAAAACCGGAAAAAACCGCTGCCATCCCAACCCCAAAGCTTAAAACTATTGCCGTAGCAATTTCAGCATAGTTAGGAAATGACCGTCTTATATATTCAATGGTAGCTGCCGACAAAAGAGAAAAAACTATAGCTACTCCCACGGGATTTAAGCTAAAGCAAAGACCCACTGCCACACCTGCAAGGCAGGAATGTGACAGTGCATCACCTATGGTTGACAGTCTTTTGAAAACAATAATATTGCCAATAAGAGGTGTAATTATTGATATAAATATTGCGACTACTATTGCCCTTTGCATAAAAGCAAGTGTAAATATTTCCATAAAATCCTCCATATCTTACACAGATAATTTTAATGCTTGTGGTGAACATGATTTAAAATAGTATGAGAATTAAACTCCTCAGCAGGCATCATTTCCCCATGACCGTCCTCTGACAGCACAAGTACCTTATTTGAATGATAAAGTATGGATGAAATATCGTGAGTAACCATTACTATTGTAATACCGCTTTTATTAAGCTCGCCTAAAAGACAGCATATAGAATCCACCGCCTTAATATCAATGCCTACAGTAGGCTCATCAAGGAAAATAATTTCAGGTGATGAAACAAGAGCCTTAGCTATAAAAACTCTTTGCTGCTGTCCTCCTGAAAGATAACCTATTTTTCTTTTTCTGTAGTCATACATACCTACCCTTTTAAGGGCAGCATCCACCTTTTCTCTGTCAGCTTTATTATATCTTTTAAGAAAGCCTTTCTGTGAATAAAGACCAAGAGTAACAATTTCTTCAACAGTAGCAGGAAAATCTCTGTTAAATGCTGTTGCCTTTTGTGACACATAGGCAATTTTGGAATAGTCCCTGAACTTATCAGAGGTCTTGCCAAGAAGTCTTATTTCACCTTCTGTAGCCTGCAAAATATTCAATATTAATTTAAGCAAAGTAGATTTGCCTGTACCGTTAGTACCTACAACACAAAGAAAATCACCCTTTTCCACATTAAATGAAAGTCTGTGAAGTATGCTTTTGTCAGGATAACTAAAGGATAAATCCTTGACCTCTAATACATTCATATTATAATACCCCTTAATTCATTAAAGCTAACTTAATGTTTTCAAGATTTTTTTCCATTACGGTAATATAGTTTTCACCATTTGATATTTCCTCTTCGGTAAGTCCCTCAAAAGGATTTAGAGGAAGCAGCTGTGTACCTGTTTCAGATGCAAGAGTTTCGGCAGTTTTCTTTGAAACAAGCTCCTCATAGAAAATATATTTAATATTATTTTCCTTCACAAAATTAATAAGCTCCATCATTTTTTCAGGTGACGGCTCACTATCTGCAGATATACCGTCTATAGCCGTTTGTGTAAGTCCGTATGCCTTACAAAGATAGCTGTAAGCCTCATGAGAAACTACAATATTTTTATTATATAAAGATGATATTGTATCCGTATATAACTTATCAATACTTTCAAGGGAAACCATGTAATTATTGTAATTTACCTCATAAATTGCTTTATTGTCAGGGTCAGCCTCACAAAGTGTATTCAGAATATTTTTACACATTATTTTTGTATTATTGGGATCAAGCCATATATGGGGGTCTGTACTGCTTTCACCGACATCAACACCCTTTGAAAGCTCCACAAAATTAACATCAGAGTTGCCAATAGATGACTGTACCTTGTCAATCCAGCTTTCCATGCCAAGCCCATTATAAAACACTATATCTGCATTGTTAATCTTTGCCATATCCTGAACAGTAGGTTCCCAATCGTGAGGTTCTGTTCCCGTAGGCACAATATTGTAAACATCAGCATAATCGCCTGCAATTTCCTTAGTAAAATCATATACAGCATAAAAACTTGTATATATCTGAAGTTTAGATGAATCGGTATTTGTGTCTGAGCAGCCGACAGATGATACCAAAACAACTGCAAGCATCAAGAATGCAATAAATTTTTTCATAACTTTTCTCCTTTAAAATATAAACTCTCAATTTAGTATTATATCACAATGCACAGTAATTTTCAAGGGTAATTAGCTTAGACTAACCCAAAATAAACATTAAATTTCTACTTGACAACAATTATCAATTATGTTATTATATGACTATCAATATGGTAACACTATGATAAGGAGTAGTAAGTTACGGCGGATTTTAAGAGAGCTGTCGGTTGGTGTAAGGCAGTAATCCTATTTAACCGAACTCGCCTTTGAGTGGCTGTGCTGAAATTGCAGTAGGTGCAGACGGAGGCTCACCGATACAGGAGCAGGGTATATCAGTAAAATTTTTACTTGTACCTGATTGAGTGCATTACTTTCTATGTAGTGAATTAGAGTGGTACCACGGAGTGTTACGTCCTTCGTCTCTTGCAGACAAGGGCTTTTTTTTATGCTCCCATTGATAGGTAAAAAACTTATAAAAGCATTATTTGAGAGGAGAAAAAACAATGAATTTTAATCGTTACAGACAGTTCCCACCGGTTAATTTACCTGACAGACAGTGGCCTTCAAAGACTATTGATAAGGCTCCTATCTGGTGCAGTGTTGATCTTAGAGACGGTAATCAGGCACTTGAAAAACCGATGAATCTTAATCAGAAAATTAACTTCTTTAAATACCTTGTTAAAATTGGTTTTAAGGAAATCGAAGTAGGCTTTCCTGCTGCAAGCGACACTGAATATTTATTCTGCAGAACTCTTATTGAGCAGAACTTAATTCCTGAGGATGTTACAATTCAGGTTTTAACACAGAGCAGAGAACACATTATAAGAAAGACCTTTGAGGCTCTTGAAGGTGTACATAAGGCAGTTGTTCATCTTTACAATTCCACATCCACATTACAAAGAGATGTTGTATTTAACAAATCACAGGAGGAAATTAAGAACCTTGCTGTATTTGGTGCCAAACTTGTTGATGAGCTTGCAGAGGAATACGGCAAGGACAGATTTATATTTGAATATTCCCCTGAAAGCTTTTCAGGCACGGAACTTGACTATGCCGTTGAAATTTCTGATGCGGTAATTGACGTATGGAAACCCACATCAGACAAAAAGGTTATTTTAAACCTGCCCAATACTGTTGAAATGGCTACACCTAATGTATATGCCGATCAGGTTGAATATGTATGCAGAAATCTTAAAAACAGAGAAAATACAATAATAAGTATTCACCCTCACAATGACAGAGGCTGTGCCGTAGCCGCAAGTGAGCTTGGTATTATGGCAGGTGCAGAAAGAGTTGAGGGTACATTATTCGGCAACGGCGAAAGAACAGGCAACGCCGATATTATGGTAATTGCTCTTAATATGTTCTCCCAGGGTGTTGACCCTGAGCTTGACTTCAGCAATATTAACGAGGCTATAGATATTTATGAAGCCTCTACAGGTCTTGATATTCACCCAAGACATCCTTATGCCGGCGACCTTGTTTACACTGCATTTTCAGGTTCTCATCAGGACGCTATTAAAAAGGGTATGGCTAAGATGATTGAACACCCTGACAGATGGGAAGTTCCATATTTACCTATTGACCCTCTTGATGTAGGCAGAAACTATGATCCTATTATCAGAATCAACTCACAGTCAGGCAAGGGCGGAGTAGCTTATATTCTTGAAACCAACTACGGTTTACATATTCCAAAAACTATGCAGCAGGATTTTGGTCCAAAGGTTACTCAGGCATCAGTTGATATGGACAAGGAGCTTAGTCACGAAGAAATCTATGAATTATTTATGGATAACTACTACGTTAAAGAACCATTGTCAGTTATTTATTACACAGAGCACAGCTCCGACGATTTTGTAGAACTTGAATGTAAGGTTCTTTACAGAGGCAAAGAAATGACAATAAAGGGCACAGGCAACGGTATTGTTGATGCTTTTTGTAAGGCGATTATGGATGAATTTAATGTTACATTTGAAATTTCCGATTATTCACAGCATTCACTTTCTTATGGTAATAAGTCAAAGGCTATTTCATACGTTCAGATTTATGACTGTAAGAAAACACCTCATTTTGCCGTAGGTATAAGTTCAAATACGGCAAAGAGTTCAATTAGAGCTATTGCAAGTGCTATAAATCAGTTTAAAAAAATTTAATATTTATTTTTTAAGGAGTCGATTTAAAATCGGCTTCTTTTTTTGTATATATGATAAGTTCAGGGGACACACTATTTTTAAAGGAGGTTATTGCTATGGAAATGTTAAAGGTTTCAGCAAGCTCTCAGCCAAAATCTGTGGCAGGGGCTATTGCAGCTATTTTAAGAAATAACGATGATGTAGAAATTCAGACCATTGGTGCCGGTGCAGTCAATCAGGCAGTTAAGGCAGTAGCTATTGCAAGAGGCTATGTGGCACCTAATGGAATTGATGTTGTGTGTGTACCTGCATTTACACAATCGGAAATAAGCGGTGAAATTAAGACGGGAATTAAGTTTGATATTGTAAGGAGATAGATATAATTTAACCGACTAAGTAAATCCCCCGCCTCTTAGGCAGAGGGTACTTATTATTGTATTCAAATGATACAATTTACTTCGTAAATTGCCGCAAAAAATTTACCTTGATCCCTTTGCTCAAGGACATTTTTTTGCTATCAAAGTGGGAGTACAAGCTCCCACTGAATACAAAGGCATCCCGGATGCCGTCGGTTATTAGTATGTTAAAAAGCGAAGTTTTTTAAATTTCACGTAGCGTAATCGGAGTACGAATATCTTTGACTAAATATATATATTGACAATTTTCGTTTATACCAACAACACAGTGCAAAAAAGGACACTTTTAGTGTCCTTTTTTTACTCTCCCTTATTCTTTAATGAAGTTATTACTTCAATTTATAAACCGCAGTCTTTGTATCTGCCTCCCAGTCAACAATAGAACCCAATGTTTCACCTATAAACCTGAAAGGTACAAACATTCTACCGTCCTTTATTTCAGCAGCAACATTATTATCCATAATTCTCTCCACACCATTTACGCTCACAATACTGCTGCCTGCAATAAACTCAATAGTAACATTATTTTTTACTATGGTTGCCTTTTTACTGTTTGCATCCCACAATACCATATCACTGCTGTCTGCACTTTCTACATCTCCACCTGAAAGTGCAATAGCAACAAATCTTAACGGAACTAATGTTGAATTAGATTCAGACTGAATATATGGTGCTGCATCCATAGTATAAGTTTTGTCATTTACAACTATATCATTACTGCCAATAACAACCTTAACTTCAGGCAGGGTTTCTGTTGTTTCTTCTGTTTTTGTTTCAGTCATAACAGCAGAAGTTGTTAATTCCGTTGTTGCCTCTGTTGTAGTTGTTGTTGTTATCTTACGGCTTGAACCGCCGCCGCCACCTCCACCGCTGCCGGAAGATGAACGTACTGTAGTGGTTTCTGTAGAATTTTCATTGACAGTTGTCCTTTCTGATATATCAGAAGTTGTTGCTTCTGAAGTAGATTCTTCGGTTGAGCTTGCTTTAGCCACAGTTCCTACCTTAACAGTAGCTGAATTTATACCTGCATCACCTGATACAATAACATAAATGTCACCATCTTTAATTGTTTCAACTTCAAATCCACTTATTATTATTGATGATTTTTTTGAATTATCAAATGCACCTTCCGCTAAAGTAAATTCAATAGTTCTTTCATCCATTTCAATATTTTTTACCACTTCCTGACTGCGGCAGTTTATTCCTGATGTGATTTTTCCTTCATTAATCCACTTACAATTGCCTCCAAGTACAATTTTTATTTTCTGTCCATTAAATGTACCTTCATAGTCCTCTTTAATTGTAATATCCGGAATAATATAAGTATCCTCTGATGTAATGTCAACATCTGCATAATATACAAATGCGGTTGCAGAGCCTTCATCAGGCATAACCTTTGCTACTGTATAAGTACCTCCGCTTATTATTGTATTGCCCGGTTCAATAGTTACTTTAATATCACCTTCATTGCTGTCTTTTGCAACAACAGGCAATGCAATATCATAATAAGGTGTACCCCTTGTTACATCATTGTTGTTCCGGTTTACCTTATCATCACCTATAGGATAAAAACTTACCTCAATCTCCTCGTTGTTAATAAACTTCATTCCGTAAGGCAGCTTTCTTGAACCTTCACCGCCTATATAAGTTTTCAGAACAGTGTATGTATCTCTGTCATCCTTTATAATCTCATCATAAGTTACTCTCGTACGTTCTGTCTTAAAAATATAAGGATCAGCATTTACAAGCCTTTCATCAAATACACCGTTTTCTATTTTTAACTTAACGGTTGTCCCCTTTTTAACCTCATACAAAGGTCTTATCCGCAATGAAACAGCTGTGCCCGAAGCAAGAGATTCTATACCCTTTTGAGTATCAAGAACACTTACATCTTTATTTTCAACACCAATTATTAAAATGTTGTCCTTCTTTATTGCTGTGTTGGTTCTGCTCAATGTATTAGTACTTGCACCATTCTCTGTAATCTCACCGTCACCAATTATAGCTGCTTCATAGCTGCCGCCTGAAATCGGAGTATTGTTTGAATAAATTCCAACCTTGACATATCCGTCAGAGCTTTCCTCTGTGGTAATAGGAAGAGGAATGCTGTAATACGGTGTACCCTTTGTAACATCATTATTATTCTGATTTACCTTATCATCGCCTATTGGATATAAATATACCTCAATCATTTCAGGACTTATATATCTGAAACCGTAAGGAAGTTTTCTTGAATCTTCATTACCCACATAATTAGTAAGAACAGCATCAGCACTTCTTCCGTCATTTATTAACATATCATAAGTAGTCTTTGAAAGTTCAGTTCTAAAAATATACGGATCAGCATTTACAAGTCTTTCATCAAATTTACCATTTTCAGCAATTAAAATTATAGATGAACCTTCTAAAATCTCTACCTTTGGTCTTATATTCAATGAAACAGGTGTTCCGTCTTTAAGGGAATCAATTCCCTCCTTTGTATCAAGAACTGAAAGGCTGTTGTCTTCCACATCTGATATGACAATATTATTCTTGTCTGTATTCATAGCATACACAATCGAATTTAAACTGCCACTGCCTGATGGTGAAACTTCAATATTATCCGTAACATCACATACCTTGGCAACAGTATATGTACCCGGTGAAATTGGAGCAGTTTTGTTATTTACATTTATTAAAATTTTGCCTTCCTTACTTCCCTCTGTTGTTATTGGAAGTGCAATATTATAATAAGGTACACCTTTTGTTACATCGAAATTATTCTGATTTACCTTGTCATCACCTATTGGATAAAGTGTAACCGCAATCTGAGTATCACTTAAATACTGCATTTTATAAGGCAATCTTCTTGAGCCTTCATTGCCAATGTAAGTAGTGAGTACTGAATTGTTATCTCTGTTATCCGCCGCAATTTCATCATATGTAAGTCCCGTCAATTCTGTCCTGAATATATATGGGTCAGATTCAACAAGTTTTTTATCAAACTTACCATTTTCAATATCTATAAGCAGTGTAGCATCAGGGGTAATTTCCTTTAAAGGTATTATCTGAAGAGCAATAGGAGAACCCTCTTTAATTAAGTCCATACCCTCCTTTGTATCAAGGAGCTCAAGGCTGTTATCACTAATGCCTGTAATAAGTATTTTATCTTTATTGATTTTATAATTATTTATACTGATTGAGTTTGATGAACTCCCCGGAACATTAATATCAATTTCACCGGCATATTTACTTACCATAGCAATATTATATGATCCATTACTAATAATAGAGTCATTTGAATCAATATTTAAATAAACAGATCCTTCCTTACTCCCCTCTGTTGTAACAGGCAGCTTAATACCATAATAAGGCTTACCCTTTGTTACATCTGAGTTATTCTGATTAACTTTCTCATCACTAATAGGATACAAATACACTTCTATCTGCTCTTCATTTATGTATCTGAAGCCATAAGGAAGCTTTCTTGAACCTTCATTGCCTACATAAGCTGTAAGCACATCATTAACAGGTCTGTCATCTTCTATAATTTCACCATAGGTTGTACCGGTCATTTCAGTTCTGAAAATAAAAGGATCAGACTCAACAAGTCTTTTGTCAAACTTACCGTTTTCAACAGTCAGTATTATAGATTCTCCCCTCCTAACTTCAGATGTAGGTCTTATCTGAAGTTCCAAGGCTTGGGCACTTGCAATGGAATCAAGCCCATCTTGAGTATTAATCAAATCTATGCCTCTTGAATCAGCATCAACAAGCAAAATCTCATTCTGTTTAACAGCCATATTATATTTACTTAATGAGTTGCTTGAAGCAGCAGTTACACTTACTGCCGAAAAGGTTGTGGCCGACATTATTGCAGCCATCAATAAGGCAATTTTCTTCTTCATAAATTTCTCCCCTATTCTTTAAATTTTAAATGTTACAAAACAAATATGTTTTGCATTGTTATTATACTATAAAAGCCGATTTTTGTCAGCTAATCAAATATTTTTTCCACCAATTAAATATATATTATGTGTTACACTATTTAAAAGGAGGTCTTGATATGGTTGACTTAGGTAACAAGTTAAAATCTTTACGTTTACAGCATAATATGACTCAGGCACAGCTTGCCCAAAAACTAGGTTTGACAAAATCCGTCATAAGTGCCTATGAAACAGGTCTGCGTATGCCTTCCTATGATATTCTTATCCACATAACCAAAATATTCAAGGTATCCTCCGATTATCTCCTGGGTATTGAAAGCCGACAGGATATTGACCTTTCAGGTCTTAGTAATGAGGAAGTATCTGCCCTTTTAAATTTAATTAAAGCCATGCAAAAAAAATAAATATATGAATTATTAAACAACCTTTTTATAAAATTGTCAATAGGCTTGACACAAACTGCACATTTTTTGACGTAAGCCGTCTTTTTTCGACAAAATAACAGATATACTTAGTTGAAAGAATATCTGTTCCCGCAATAATAAAAGAGCTGTTACAAATTTTATTTTGCAACAGCTCCCTTTAGTTTGAATAGAAACATAAAATACAATTAAAATTCTAATTATACAAAAGCCATCCCTAAAGGGATGGCTTTCAGAACTTTCACTGCGTAAAAGCGAGGCTAAATAGCCTCGGCGGATACTTCTTCCGCTTCAAATAATGGTCCAAGATATTCGTACTCCGCTTACGCTACGTAAAATTTAAAAAACTTCGTTTTTTAACATACTCATAACCGACGGCATCTGCGATGCCTTTGTCGGTTAAATTATAATTTTTCAATTGAAACTGTGCCCTTATTGGTATCAATAGCAACAAGCAGGTTGTCAGGAACAACATCAACATTACTGTCACAAAGTATACAAGGAACATTTAATTGTCTTGCCAAATCTACAGCATGAGTAAAGTCATCTTTCTTATTATCTGAACCGACAATAATTGCACTTGCCTTCATCATATAAGGAATAAGTCCCTTATCAGGATTAGATGTAACAAAAACATCACCTGTCTTAAAATGAAGCTTTGCATCATCACAATTTACGCAAATATTGGTATGTGCAGTTACATTGGCAACCTTAACCATAGATCTGCCCTTTAAAAGGGTATTACCTACAATACCAACCTTAATTGTATTGGTTGAGCCTGTTGTACCAAGAGGCGTACCGCCTGTAAATACCATAAGCTCACCACTCTTTGCATGACCAAGCTCAAGAGCCTTATTAGCCAAATCATCGAATAATGCAGACATATTTTCCTGCTCAAATCCAATCTGCATAGGCATTGTACCCCATATAAGATTAAGCTGTCTGCAAGTTCTCTCAATAGGAGAACAGCCTAAAATTGTAGTAGCAGGTCTGTATTTGGAAACCTCTTTTACAGCTCTGCCTGATAATGTAATGGTAGAAATAATTGCAGCATTTAAGTCATTGGCTGTAGTACAGGCAGAATGGCTAACAGCACTTGTAATGTTTCTTACTCTTAAGCTCTTTGAAAATGCCTTATTAAATCTTTCAGCATAATTAATTGAAGATTCAATCTTTCTTGCAATTCTATCCATAGCCTTAACAGACTCGACAGGATAATCACCCTGAGCAGTTTCACCTGAAAGCATAATAGCATCAGTATGGTCAAATATAGCATTGGCAACATCATTAACCTCAGCTCTTGTAGGTCTTGGATTATCCATCATAGAGTTAAGCATCTGAGTTGCAGTAATAACAGGCTTACCCTTCTGAATACACTTCTGAATAAGCATCTTCTGAACAAGTGGAACCTCCTCAAAAGGAATTTCAACACCAAGGTCACCTCTTGCAACCATAATACCGTCAGTTACTTCAAGAATTTCATCAATATTATCAACACCATCTCTGTTTTCAATCTTAGAAATAATCTGAACATCACTGCCGCCGCAATCCTCAAGAACTCTCTTAATTTCAAGTACATCCTTTGCAGAACGGATAAATGATGCGGCAATATAGTCTACACCAACACTTACACCAAACTGAATGTCAGCAATATCCTTTTCAGTAAGCGCAGGAAGATTAATGTGTACATTAGGTAAGTTTACACCCTTTCTTGTGCCAAGCAAACCTGAGTTTACAACACGGCAGATAACATCATTGCCCTTAATATCGGTAACTGTAAGCTCAATTAAACCGTCATCAATAAGAACAGTTGAACCAACACTTAAATCCTTTGCAATATCTTCATAAGTAACAGCTACTCTTGTGTTATCACCAACAATATCATCAGTAGTAAGTGTAAATGTCTGACCAACCTCAAGCTGTACCTTCTTGCCGTCAACTAAATCCTTTGTTCTGATTTCAGG
The DNA here is from genome assembly GCA_048359195.1 of Candidatus Gallispira sp. Classification (GTDB taxonomy): domain Bacteria; phylum Bacillota; class Clostridia; order Lachnospirales; family CAG-274; genus Gallispira. The sequence continues at coordinate 29,739 of DBGCRA010000006.1, read as the reverse complement.
ACCCTTTGTATCAAGAATAATAGGAATAGGTGCACCAAGCTCTTCTCTTGCCTGCTTTAAATTCGCAATTCTCTGACCGTGTTCCTCATGGTCACCGTGAGAAAAGTTAAGTCTTGCAGCACTTATACCTGCCTCAATAAGAGCCTTGATTTCCTCAACACTGTTTGACGCCGGACCTAATGTTGAAACAATTTTAGTTTTACGCATAAATATTCTCCTTTTTACAAAAAACATTTTTATTCACATTATATTTATTTTAACATATCATTGTTTAAATTTCTACACTTTTTTTATGTTTTTACAAAGTTTATACCTAATAATATTTTATCCCCAATTTACTGTAAATATTGCATAAAAAACACTTCCAAGAGCATAATCTCAAGGAAGTGTTTTTATAAAATATTTTATTAATTTTGCTGCATTTCCTCATACTCATCAAGAGTAATCATATCATCACAGCTCTTACCTGCAGGAATCATAGGGAATACCTTTTCATCTCTGCCGATTTCACATATAATAAGGGCAGGCTTGCCACAGGCAATAGCAGCTTTAATGGCATCGTCAACCTCTTCTGGCTTAGTTACATTAAATGTAGCAGCCTTATAAGCCTCGCCAAGCTTAACAAAATCAGTAGCCTTATCAAGATTAGTCTGTGAATATCTTGCATCATAGAATAAATCCTGCCACTGTCTAACCATACCTAAAACGTGATTGTTAATAACCACTTCAATAATAGGTACATCATTAGCAACAGCAGTAGCCATTTCGATATGATTCATATAAAAACAGCCGTCACCTGCAATATTAAATACAACCTTGTCAGGCTGACCAACCTTAGCACCAATAGCAGCACCAAGACCATAGCCCATAGTACCTAAACCGCCTGAAGTAAGGAAGTGTCTGGGGTACTTATTTTCAATAAACTGGCATGCCCACATCTGGTGCTGACCAACCTCAGTTACAATAATTTCCTCACCCTTACAGATAGCATTAATTCTCTCCATAATATACTGAGGCTTTAATGTACCGTCATGGTCATACATTAATGGATACTTAGCCTTGTATTCTTCAACCTCAGCCAGCCATTCCTTACGCTCAGTCTTTTCAAGAGCTGCATTTAATCTCTTGCATACCTCATCTACATCACCGATAATTGACTGTGCCGTAATAATGTTTTTGTTAATTTCGGCAGGGTCAATATCAATATGTAAAACCTTTGCATTCGGTGCAAATTTCTTAAAGTTGGTAGCAACTCTGTCACTAAATCTTGCACCCATAGCAATAAAAAGATCACATTCATTAGCCAAAAGATTAGATGTTTTAGTACCATGCATACCAATCATACCCGTATAATTAGGGTGATTAGAAGGAATAACACCTAAGCCCATAGCAGAACTTGAAACAGGAATATCCTGGCTTTCAACAAATTTAATAATTTCAGCAGATGCCTCTGAATTAACACATCCTCCGCCGCAGTATAAAAATGGCTTTTTAGCAGACTTAATAAGCTCAACAGCCGCTGCCAAATCATCCTTTTTAATAGTCTTTACTCTCTTTTCAATTACATAAGGCTTTGCAGGAGTATATTCACACATAGCCGCAGTAACATCCTTTGTTATGTCAATAAGCACAGGACCGGGACGACCTTTTCTTGCTATAAAGAAAGCCTTTCTGACAGTTTCCGCAAGTTTAGTAACATCCTTTACAATATAATTGTGCTTTGTAATAGGCATCGTCACACCTGTAATATCTACCTCCTGAAAGCTGTCCTTTCCAAGATATTCCAAACCTACATTACCTGTAATGGCAACCATAGGGATACTGTCCATATAAGCAGTAGCAATACCTGTAACCAAGTTGCAGGCTCCGGGACCGCTTGTAGCTATACAAACACCAACCTTACCTGTAGCTCTTGCATAACCGTCAGCAGCATGAGCTGCACCCTGCTCGTGAGAAGTAAGGTAATGCTTAATTTCGTGCTGATGCTTATAAAGAGCATCATAAATATTTAAAACAGCACCACCCGGATAACCAAATACAGTATCAACGCCCTGTTCCTTCAGACATTCAACCAAAATTTCAGAACCGTTTAATAACATATCTTTCTCCTTCCTTAACTTAAAACCGCACCCTTGTCAGCAGAGCTTACAAGTCTTGCATATCTTGAAAGATAGCCTGTCTTAATCTTAGGCTCAGGGATAACCCAAGTCTTTCTTCTTTCAGCAAGCTCCTCGTCACTTACATCAACATTAATCTTACCTGCATTAATGTCTATTTCAATAATATCGCCTTCTCTTACCAAACCAATGTTACCACCTGCCGCAGCCTCAGGAGAAACGTGACCAATACTTGCACCTCTTGACGCACCGCTAAAACGTCCGTCAGTAATAAGAGCAACTTCTTTATCAAGCTTCATGCCTGCTAAAGCAGATGTTGGAGAAAGCATTTCTCTCATACCGGGACCGCCCTTAGGGCCTTCATAAACAATGACAACAACATCACCGCTTACAATCTTACCTCCAAAAATAGCAGCAATAGCTTCTTCCTCGGAGTTAAATACTCTGGCAGGACCGCTGTGCTTTAACATTTCAGGAGCAACGGCACTTCTCTTAACAACACAGCCGTCAGGAGCAATATTACCTCTTAATACTGCAATACCGCCTGTTGTAGAATAAGGATTTTCAACAGTTCTGATAATAGTACCGTCAGCACCCTTAAAAGCAGAAATATTTTCACCTACAGTCTTTAATGTACAGGTTGGATTGTCAAGTTCAAGTAAACCTAATTTATTAATTTCAGCCATAACAGCAGGAATACCGCCAACTTCATTTAACTCCTCAATGTAATTGGAACCGGCAGGAGCCAAATGACAAAGATTAGGAGTCTTTGAACTGATTTCATTAGCCATATCAAGATTTAACTCAACGCCTGCCTCATGTGCAATAGCAGGAAGGTGAAGCATAGAGTTGGTAGAACATCCAAGAGCCATATCCATAGTCAAAGCATTTCTAAATGCCTTTTCATTCATAATATCTCTGGGCTTAACATTCTTTTCAACAAGCTTCATAATCTGCATACCTGCGTGCTTTGCAAGACCGATTCTGTCACCGTAAACAGCAGGAATAGTACCGTTGCCCGGTAAAGCCATACCAATAACCTCTGATAAGCAGTTCATTGAATTTGCAGTATACATACCTGAGCATGAACCGCAGCTTGGGCAGGACTTATTTTCAAATTCCTTTAATTCAGCGTCATCAATCATACCTGCTTCGTAAGCACCAACAGCCTCAAAAGTCTTTGAAAGAGATAACTTTTCACAACCCTTGTGACCTGCAAGCATAGGGCCGCCTGAACATACAATAGCAGGAATATTCAATCTTGCGGCAGCCATAAGCATACCGGGAACAATCTTATCACAGTTGGGAATAAGCACAAGACCGTCAAAGGCATGAGCTGTAGCCTGACATTCAATAGAATCAGCAATTAATTCTCTTGTAGGAAGAGAATAGTGCATACCAATATGACCCATGGCAATACCGTCACATACACCAATAGCAGGTACCTCAATAGGAGTACCGCCTGCTGCCAAAATACCAGCTTTAACAGCCTTTGCAATATTATCAAGGTGAATATGTCCGGGAATAATTTCATTCTGGGCATTTACAACACCAATCAAAGGTCTTGATAATTCCTCATCAGTATAGCCCATTGCCTTAAACAATGAGCGGTGAGGAGTCTTGTCAGGACCTTTTTTTACTCTGTCACTTATCATTTTTCTTCCTCCTTAATTATTTCGCCGTTTAACGACATATATATTTCTATATATTTATCAGTTTTGTTATTTTTCAAATTACTCACATATATATTTCCGTTTACAAAATAGGCATTAGGGATATTTATTGCCATATAGCCTGTTGATGTATAATCTGTAAACTTATGGTATCCCACAATATTGCCTTCAAAATCATAAACAAATATTTCAGGGCTATCCGTTCCTTTAGAATACAACAAAAATCCCTTTTCGTCAACATCTGTGTGTCCGTCGATATCATTTAATATCACTTTATTATTTGGATTAATAATATCGTAAACATAAGGACCATTTATTTTATGTGCTTTATACATTCCCCTGCCCAGATACTGTACACTGTCATAGCCTGCACAATCCATTTTGACTTTACACTCACTGTCCAAAATATAGTAGTGATAATCCTTATGGGCAATTATTTCATAATCTGCAAAACTGCAATAACTGTAATAAGGTGATTTTATTTCGGAATAGGCTCTGTAAAGAAAATACCCCTTATCATCAGACATTATCATATTAGTGCCCTTTGAGTACACATAATTCCAACTGTTATCAAGTCTGAAATTTTTTATTTCATTGCCTTTCATATCAATTATTACATAAGAACCGTCCTTTTTTACAGCAATTGAAAGATTATTGTAAAATACTCCCATATCCTTATAAACAGGCTCTATGACTGTACTTCCCGTAGCCGTGTTTATAAGCCCACAGCCACTGTCCGTGTAAAAAGGTATATATATCTTATAGAACACATCATCTGTATTATAAGTATTCGGCTGTTTAAAATAACCTTTTACAATTAAATTTCCTGTAGTAACACTGTAAATACTATGTTCTCCTCCATACATTGGAGATATTTCAGCAAGATTGCCCCTCACATCAATATCATACACAGTACTGCTGTCAATGTTAGTAAGCATTCTGTTTTCATTTTTATCAATAATGTGTAAATCATAAATACCTGCACCGCTTGTTCTTGCATCCACTGCAAAATTAGCTTTTGATGCTCTAAATCTCACCAAATCACTATTATCCTGTATACTCCATGATTTTGCACTTAATGTATCTTCAACGGAATTTTCAGCATAAACCAAAGTATAAGAAAACAAAAAACAAATAAATAAGCTAACCCAAAATTTTTTCAAACTTTATACCCTCTTTATGTCGCATAAGGGTGGAGCCTGCTCCACCCTTCAAACTTTCCAAAAATCAATCTGCAATAAACACAAATATTAAAGATTTTCAATAACTAGCTTACCCATTTCCTTACAGCCGACCTGCTTCATACCTTCGCTCATAATGTCGCCTGTTCTGTAACCTAAATTAAGAACCTTAGTTACAGCGTCCTCAATACACTTAGCTTCTTCAAGTAAACCAAAGCTATACTTAAGCATCATAGCACCTGAAAGAATAGTAGCAATAGGGTTAGCAATATCCTTGCCTGCAATATCAGGAGCAGAACCATGTACAGGCTCATACATACCAAGGCTGCCCTCACCTAAGCTGGCAGATGGCAACATACCAATAGAACCTGTCATCTGAGAAGCCTCATCAGATAAAATATCACCAAAAATATTACCTGTTACAATAACGTCAAATGTAGTTGGTCTCATAATTAACTGCATTGAAGCATTGTCCACATATAAGTGGTCAAGCTCAACATCAGGATAATCCTTAGCAACCTCTAATACAACACTTCTCCAAAGTCTTGAAGACTCAAGAACATTCTGCTTATCAACATTAGTAACGTGCTTATTTCTCTTTCTTGCAATTTCAAAGGCAGTTCTTGCAATTCTTTCAACTTCCTTTACAGCATACTGCTCAACATCATAAGCAGCCTCACCTAAATCAGTCTGCTTTCTGCCCTTTTCACCAAAGTACATACCGCCTGTAAGCTCTCTTACAACCATAATATCTACACCATCAGCTACAAGCTCAGGCTTTAAAGGACAAGCATCCTTTAATGCGTCGTGTAAAGTTGCAGGTCTTAAATTAGCGTATAAGCCTAAAGCACCCCTTAAACCAAGTAAAGCTCTTTCAGGTCTTTTATCACCGGGAAGAGTATCCCACTGCCAGCCGCCAACTGCACCAAGAAGTACAGAGTCACTTGCCTTACAAACATCAATAGTTTCCTGTGGTAAAGGTTCGCCATACTTATCAATAGCGCAGCCGCCGCCTAAAACATATTTATATTCAAATGTGTGACCGAACTTTTCACCAATAGCATTTAATACGTTAATATTCTGCTCCATTACTTCAGGACCGATACCGTCACCTGCTACAACAGCAATTTTGTAATTCATCTTAATTTACCTCTTTTCATTATTTATACCTATAACAGTTTATTACTTTAAGCCAAGCTTAACCTTAGTCTGCTCAATCAAACCGCCAACCTTAAACATTTCCTGCATAAATTCAGGGAAAGGCTCTGCCTGATAAGTTTCATTCTTAGTTACATTAGTAATAACGCCTGTATTGAAATCAACTTCAACAACATCGCCCATATCAATTCTTTCAGCAGCCTCTTCACATTCAAGAATAGGTAAACCGATATTAATGGCATTTCTGTAGAAAATTCTTGCAAATGTCTTTGCAATTACACAGGAAATACCACTTGCCTTAATGGCAATAGGTGCATGCTCTCTTGAAGAGCCGCAGCCAAAGTTCTTTTCGGCAACAATAATATCGCCTTCCTTAACATTGTCTGCAAACTTAACTGTTGAATGAATAGCATCCTCCATACAGTGAGCAGCAAGCTCCTTTGGGTCAGATGAATTCAAATATCTTGCAGGAATAATAACATCTGTATCTATATTATCACCGTATTTAAAAACTGTTCCTTTTGCGTTCATTTTCGCTACCTCCTTATACGTTTGCAGGGTCTGTAATCTTTCCTGTAAGAGCTGATGCAGCAGCAACAGCAGGACTAGCTAAATAAACGAAAGATTCAGGATGTCCCATACGTCCTATAAAGTTTCTGTTTGTTGTAGATAAAGCCTTCTCACCCTTAGCAAGGATACCCATATGACCACCTAAGCAAGGTCCACAGGTTGGAGTTGAGAATACACAGCCTGACTCAACAAAAATCTTAGCAATACCTTCTTCAATACACTGAAGGTAAATATTCTGTGTACCGGGAAGAATAATAACTCTAAGGTTAGGATTAACTTTCTTGCCTTCGAGAATCTTAGCAGCAATTCTTAAATCGTCCATACGACCGTTAGTACAAGAACCGATAACAACCTGGTCAATTTCAAGATTCTTACATTCCTCATCGTCTATTGTTCTTGTATTTGAAGGAAGGTGAGGGAATGAAACCGTAGGGCGAAGTGTTGAAAGATCGATTTCATAAACCTCGTCATACTCAGCATCTTCATCAGCCTCAAATACTGTATATTCCTTATTAAGCTCCTTATTGTAATGCTCCTTAACATATTCAAGAGTTTTTTCATCAACAGGGAAAATACCATTCTTTCCGCCTGCCTCAATAGCCATATTGGCAATAGTAAATCTGTCATCCATTGAAAGATACTGTAATCCGTCACCAACAAATTCCATTGACTTGTATAATGCACCGTCAACACCAATCATACCGATAATATGTAAAATAATATCCTTACCACTTATCCATTCAGCAGGCTTATTCTTTAATACAAACTTTAAAGCAGCAGGAACCTTAAACCAAGCAACGCCTCTTGCCATACCAACAGCCATATCAGTTGAACCGACACCTGTTGAAAAAGCACCTAAAGCACCGTAAGTACAAGTGTGAGAGTCAGCACCGATAACAACATCCCCCGGTACAACAATACCTGCCTCAGGAAGAAGACAGTGTTCAATACCCATCTGACCTACCTCAAAGTAGTTTTTTACACACTTTTCATGGGCAAATTCTCTTACCATTTTACAGTGTTCTGCTGACTTAATATCCTTGTTTGGTGTAAAGTGGTCAGGTACAATGGAAACCTTGTTTTTATCAAATACTTCTTTTACACCTATTTTCTGAAATTCCTTAATGGCAACAGGAGTTGTAACATCGTTGCCATGTACAATGTCAAGCTTAGCCTCAATAAGCTGACCTGCCTTAACAGACTCAAGACCTGCATGAGCTGCTAAAATTTTCTGAGTCATAGTCATACCCATAGTAGTTATCCTCCTAATATTTTATTAATTTTAATTTATAAAAATTGTTTAAACTTCTTTTCAATATCTTTAATTAACTTATATTCAATAGAATCCACAAGAGCAGTCCAGCTTGCCTCAATAATATCCTTTGAAACACCAACTGTTGTCCAACTGTCATTTCCATCAGATGATTCAATAAGTACTCTAACCTTAGATGCAGTGGCAGAATTACTGTCCAATACTCTAACCTTGTAGTCTGTAAGATGTACTTCCGAAAGGTTAGGATAAAAGACCTCAAGAGCCTTTCTCAAAGCCTTATCAAGAGCATTTACAGGACCTTCTCCCTCTGCTGCGGTAATTTCAGTTTTGCCATCTACACAAACCTTAATCATAGCAGCCGCAGTCTGAGTATCTGTCACGGCAGGATGCTCACCTATAATTTTAAAGGTTTCAAGTTCAAAGAAAGGCTTATACTTACCAAGCTCTTTCCTTATTACAAGCTCAAAGCCACCTTCAGCCCCTTCAAACTGATAGCCCTCATATTCAAGCTCCTTTAATCTGTCAATAATTTTAGCAGTTTCGGGAGAATTTTTTTCAATATTAGGTGCTATTTTCTGTATCATAGAAAGAATTGTAGTTCTTCCCGCAACCTCACTTGTAAGAAATTTTCTCTCATTACCAACAAGTGTGGGTTCAATATGCTCAAAGCTCTTAGGATTTTTACATACACCGTCAACGTGCATACCGCCCTTGTGGGCAAATGCTGTTTTACCAACAAAAGGCTCTCTGTCATTAAGCTTAAGATTTGCAATTTCACTTACTTCTCTTGCTATGTGGGTAAGTTTTGTCATATTTTCATCAGGAATACACTTATAATCAAGCTTAACCTGTAAATCAGGTATAACAGTTGAAAGATTGGTATTACCGCATCTTTCTCCAAAACCTGTCATAGTACCCTGAACGTGTCTTGCCCCCGCCTTTACTGCCATAACAGTATTTGCAACAGCCAAGCCGCAGTCGTTGTGAGCATGAACACCAACCGTAACATCAAACTTATCTGCAACAGTCTTTGTTATTTCATAAATTTCATCAGGAAATGTGCCGCCGTTTGTATCGCAAAGACATAGACAGTCAGCTCCTGCCTGTGTGGCAGCATCAAGGGTTTTAAGTGCATATTCCGCATTATTCTTATAACCGTCATAAAAATGCTCTGCATCAAACACTACCTCTTTACCCTGTTCTTTAAGGTAAAGTATAGTATCATAAATCATTTCAATATTTTCCTGAAGCGTAGCATTGATTATATCCGTAACATGAAAGTCCCAGGACTTACCAAATATAGCAACAGTATTTACACCTGCCCCCAGCAAAGCCTGAACATTTCCGTCCTCTGAGGGTGAAATGCCACGTCTTCTTGTGCTTCCAAAGGCAGCAATTTTAGTATTTTTAAGCTCTATTGACTTAATTCTTTCAAAGAATTCCAAATCCTTGGGATTTGACCCGGGATTGCCTGCCTCGACATAACCAACACCAAGCTCATCAATAGCCTTTACTATTTTGATTTTGTCCTCTACACTAAAAGATACACCCTCAGCCTGTGCTCCATCTCTTAATGTAGAGTCAAAAATGGTTACCTTTTCCACAATTTGCCTCCGTTAAATTTATGGGCGCCCAAAGGACGCCCGCAATATGATGTAATTAATGTTTAATTTATAATTATAAATTAGTTATTAATAAGCTTATCTTCGCCATTCCAGCTGTAAAGCTTTCTGATTTCCTCGCCAACCTTCTCAGAAGGATGCTCAGCAGCTAACTTTCTCATAGCCTTAAAGTGTACCTGGCTGCCGGCTGATGACATATCCAATAAGAAGTCCTTAGCAAATGTACCATCCTGAATATCAGAAAGAATCTTCTTCATAGCCTTCTTAGTATCCTCAGTTATAATCTTAGGACCTGTAATGTAGTCACCGTACTCAGCAGTGTTTGAAATAGAATATCTCATACCTGCAAAGCCTGACTGATAAATTAAGTCAACGATTAACTTCATCTCGTGGATACACTCAAAGTAAGCATTTCTTGGATCATAGCCTGCCTCACAAAGAGTTTCAAAGCCTGCCTGCATAAGAGCGCAAACACCGCCGCAAAGAACAGCCTGCTCACCGAATAAGTCAGTTTCAGTTTCAGTTCTGAAAGTAGTTTCAAGAACACCTGCTCTTGCACCGCCGATAGCCAATGCATAAGCTAAAGCCATATCAAGCGCCTTACCTGTTGCATCCTGCTCAACAGCTACTAAACAAGGAACACCCTTGCCAACCTGATATTCACTTCTTACAGTATGACCCGGTCCCTTAGGAGCGATCATTGTTACGTCAACATCCTTTGGTGGCTTAATACAGCCAAAGTGAATATTGAAACCGTGAGCAAACATTAACATATTGCCCGGCTCAAGGTTTGGCTCAATATCCTTCTTGTACATATCAGCCTGTAATTCATCGTTAATAAGAATCATAATAATATCAGCTTTCTTAGCAGCCTCAGCAGCAGTATAAACCTTAAATCCCTGCTCTTCAGCTCTCTTCCATGACTTGCTGCCCTCATATAAACCAATGATTACATCACAGCCTGACTCCTTAGCATTTAAAGCATGAGCGTGACCCTGTGAACCATAACCGATTACGGCGATTGTCTTGCCTTCAAGTAAGCTTAAATTACAATCGTCCTGATAAAAAATTCTTGCATCTGACATTTTTAATTGCCTCCTAAAAATAAATTAAAAATTAAAAGTTAAATATGTATACGCAGCCATAAATAATTTCTGCCGCAGTATAAGCTTAATTAATGTGGTATTACCATTCTTCCCTACTCTTTCTTATAGGGTTGTTTCCTCTGCAAAGACCCGTAAGTCCTGTCCTTACAACCTCTTTAATACCATAGCTTTCCATTAAAGCCTCAAAGGCTTCAATCTTGCTTGGCTTACCTGTAATTTCAATAGTAAGAGTTTCGCTTGCAACATCAATAATGTTTGCTCTGTAAATATCAACCATACTTGCTATTTCTGACCTCTGCTGAGGCTTTGCACTAACCTTGATAAGAGCAAGTTCTCTGAAAACTCCGTGGTCAGTATGTAATTCAACTACTCTGATTACGTCAACAAGCTTTTCAACCTGCTTTATAATCTGGTCAATAGTCATATCATCACAATCTACCTGTACTGTTATTCTTGAAATATTGGCATTTTCCGTAACACCAACGCTAAGTGTTTCAATATTGTAGCCTCTTCTTGAAAAAAGACCGCAAACCCTGTTAAGTACACCTGCCTGATTATCTACAAGAATAGATATAATATGTCTGTTCATTTGCTCCTTCCTTTCTTTAAAGCATTATTGACTAATTATAAACCAAAACAATGATTTATTCAACAAAGTATTTGTTAATATTTCAAAAAATACTATATTTTTAATATAAAAAAAGCCCTGACTTTAATAAGTCAGGGACGAATTATCGTGTTACCACCCCAGTTCAAGCATACATCACTGCATACTCCTCGTCAGGTTCAATCAAACCTTTTGCCTGTAACGGGGCACCCGTTCCGCTCATACTTTTATAGACTAATTTCCGAGGGAAAGCTCCTGAGTGATGGACAAAATTCATAATCTGCTGCCTTCCAGCCTCGGGCAGCTCTCTGTAAGATTAAGGCGAACATTGTCTGTATCTCAATCAACGCCATAAATATTGATTAGTAAATATTGTATCAGACAATTTATTTTTTGTCAATAGTTTTATAAAATATTTTTCCTAAGTATTTTTCCTAAGGTTTTCCTAACTATTTTTCCCAACCTTTAAAATTATCTAAATTATCCGTAAATTATCTTTTCTTGACAATAGCCCAATATTAATATAAACTAGTATGTGTAGAAGTTTAACAACAGGGAGGCATATTATGAACAAACGGGGCAGAAAAAATACCAAACAAAAAAACAGCAAATTATCATTGGTACTGCTGATAATTTTGTTTGTATGCATATTGGAGATTTTTATTTTTAATTTCAGGTTTTTCCAAACATTGGGCTATGAGCCTGTTGCACTTACAAACGCAAAGCTTGACAGCTCAGTAAAAGGTACCGGAAATTCAACTCTCCATTTTAATGATGACAGCGGTACAATATATTTTGACAACATTAATACCGAAGTAAAAAACATATACATTAATGCTGAAAACACTAAAATTCTTCCGGAAAATCCCAATGATTACAACATTAAGGATTACAAGTCATCAAGGCGTATTAAGGTTAAAATAAATATTGATGACTACAGCAAATCAAATGGTATTGATATGCCTGAAAGATGTATAGTTTCAACAGTGGAAAGGACAAAATACATACCTTTAAATTTAAAGGGTGAATCTCACAACCTTTCTCTTACATTTAACAATGTAAAAGATCAGAATATTGTTATTCACAACATAACACTTAACAGCAGTGTTCCTTTTCACTTCAGTATTATAAGAGTAATTTTTGTTTTGGCTTTTATTGGACTTATATATGTAATAAGACCAAAGTCAAAGTTTTACTCCCATATGCTTAATTTAAAAAGCAAAAAGCAGAAAATTTTAATACCGGGAATTATTGCTTTACAAATAATAATTATGCTTACGGCAAGCCATATAAATCCTATGTATGTTCACAACACCGTAAGCTGGCAGTCACAGTATATTGAACTTACGGATGCCATACTTGACGGGCATTATTACTTAAATACCGATCCTGACCCAAAACTTGAAGACCTTACAAATCCCTATGACCCTGACGAAAGGGACAAAAACGGCGTAAGCTCAAGCTGGGATCACGCATATTACGAGGGTAAATATTACGTATATTTCGGCATAGTTCCCGCTCTTTTATTTAATATACCGGTAAAGCTTATAACAGGCATCGATATTAAACCTTTTTACTGTATTTTAGTGCTTATACCTATATTTATTATAATGAGTTGGCTTCTTATATATGCCATTGCCAAAAAATTTATGTCAAAAGAAAATGAAGGCATACCTCTTTTGCTTTATATTATGCTTTCAACAATATTTGTAAGCGGCACAGGTACAGCCTTTTTAATGGTATGGCCTGATATGTACACACTGCCTATATTTACTGCAATGACACTTGCAGTAAGCGGTCTTTACTGTTGGATAACAGCCTTTAAGAAAAGGGAGAAAAGCTATGAACTCAATAGCATTAAGTTATTTATAGGTTCACTGCTCCTTGCTCTTATAGCAGGCTGCCGTCCTCAGCTGCTTTTGGTTTTATTTATGGCAATTCCTCTTTTCCGGAATACGGTATTTAAGGACAGGAAACTCTTTTCAAAAGGCAGTATTGTTCAGACATTGTGTTTTGTATTGCCAATAGCTTTATTTGCCGCATTTATGTTCCATTATAATTATGCACGTTTTGGCTCAATATTTGACTTTGGTGCTAATTATAATCTGACTACAAATGATATGACATCAAGAGGCATAAGACTTAGCCGAATACCTCAGGGTATATTCAGTTATATACTTCAGCCCTTGAATATGGAAGGGGTATTCCCGTATATTACAACAACAAACTTTGCAACAAACTATATGGGCATTACAATAAGAGAAGGTACATATGGCGGTATATTATTTCTTCAGCCTTTAACCTTTGCCGTTTTTCTTATGCCTAAGGTAAAAAAAGAATTAAAAGAAAAGGGACTTTATATAATTACAATTCTTTTAAATGTATTTGCTTTAATAATAGTTTCGGCAGATTCCCTGATGGCAGGTATATTGTCAAGGTATTTCCTTGATTTCAGTTGGCTTTTTGTACTTGCTGCAATTATAATAATATTTGCAGCATACAGCAAATACGGAAAAAGAGATTATTGGAAAATATTTAATTTATTTATGCCGGTTTGCTTTATATTTTCAATAATAATAACATTTTTAATTACTATTGGTTCCAGATATTACAGTCCTATGGATACCAATCCTGAAATATTCTGGAAAATTTCAACAGCAATACAATTTTGGTTATAAAAAAGGAGATAAAAAGATGGATAAAATTGCAGTATTAATACCTTGCTACAATGAAAGCAAAACTATAAAAAAGGTAGTTGAAGATTTTAAAAGAATTTTGCCCGAGGCAACAATTTATGTATATGACAACAATTCAACTGACGGTACTGACGAAATAGCCAGAGCCGCAGGCGCTATTGTCAGGTATGAATATCAGCAAGGCAAAGGTAATGTTATAAGAAGAATGTTCAGAGAAATCGATGCACACTGCTATGTAATGACAGACGGTGATGATACATATCCTGTTGAGCCTGTGCCTGAAATGGTAAAAGAGGTCCTTGAAAAGAAGGTAGATATGGTTGTGGGAGACAGACTTTCTTCAACATATTTCACAGAAAACAAAAGACCTTTTCATAACTTTGGCAACTCTATTGTAAGAGGCTCAATAAATATGCTTTTTAAAAGTGATATTAAGGATATAATGACAGGTTTAAGAGCCTTCAGCTACAGTTTTGTAAAAACATTCCCCGTACTTTCAAAAGGCTTTGAAATTGAAACGGAAATGACTATTCACGCCATAGACAAAAATATGTTTATAAAAAACGTAGTTATTGACTACAGAGACAGAATTGAAGGCAGCGAGTCAAAGCTTAACACTTACTCCGACGGCATAAAGGTACTTATGACAATAATAAGACTCTATAAAAACTACAAACCATTTAAGTTCTTTGGCTATATATCTCTTGTACTTATACTGCTTGCCATAGGTTTCTTTGTACCTATAGTTATAACATACCTTAAAACAAGTGAAGTACCTAACTTTCCTACTCTTATGGTCTGCGGCTTTACAGCCATAGCAGCCATACAGTGCTATTTCAGCGGTATGATTTTATCTACTATTGTAAGTAAGGAAAAGCAGGATTTTGAATACAAATTAATGAGAGTATCCAAAACCGAAAATGAAAATTAAACCTTTTTTATAATAAGACAAGCCCAATATTTGAAATGTAAATACCGAAAAGGAATATCACAAATAAAAAAGGTTGTATAATATTTGGTGTGGTTATAAAAATCACACCAAGTATTTTTTTATAAAAAAGGTTAGATTTTCAGGTCTAACTTTTGGGGGTCAGTTCATGTGAGGGTACAGCCGTTTTTATGGTGTTTTATTCGCACATAATCTTAGCAATAGTAAAGAATTACGCAACAGTTTCAAGATTGGTACACAATTTATATTTGAAACGATAAGATTTATAAAATAATATATCTATCTGTATGTATAACTGTACCTGCGAGTAGAGTCAGTTTATTATGTATAATTCCATAATTGCTTGATAATTCATTATTCATTTCACAAACCAACAATCTGTTGCAGGGTTTAAACAATCTAAGAATTCTCTTATATTGATTGAGTTATTGAGTCCCAATTTATAAGTTGCGTTTGAAGTATAGTTTATATCCAGATGATTTAGAGGATGTACGTTAGACATTCCAAGAGCAGAGTATTTCTCATAATTATCCGGATCATAGTCGTATCTAATATATCCTACCTCATACGATAGCAAAAATTCAATTAATTCCTCTATTGTTTGTTGTTCATCTTTAAGCAAAGCATTATATTCTTCATTATCAAAAATACTTTCTATTAACTCTACAATTGATTTTCTTTCATCAAAAGTACTAAAAACGGAAGCGATTATTGATAGATTTCCTAATGTAATGGGTATACTTAAAAAACTGACTTTATTCTTTTCTACATTTATTTGAAACGGGAAGGCAATAGAAAAAAACTTATTATCCTCAAACATAAACAATCTGCTCATACTATCTATAAGTATAAATGGATATTGTTTTTTTCCTAAATCATCTATATATATTTGATTTGAAAATTGGTTTGAAACAATCATTTCACATACATTAATGATAATACTAATGATGTCAGACCTATGTCTAATACTGCCACATTTTACATTTCTCTTAAATTGTATTAATTTCATACCATCTGCTCGCATATATTTCGTAAACGCTCTATAACTTCGTTGTCGTTAAGATATTTTTTGTACAATTTTTCAGCATTAGTTTGAATAATTGAATGCTCCAATCCTTTTGGTATAAAATCAGTAGCAACCAGGTCAATAATGTTTTGAAGAGGCATTCTTTCTCGTTTAGCATTTTGAATATTGGTTGTAATTAATATCCGTTCCGTTTTCGATGGTTCAGTTATTTCCATATATCCATTATAAATTTGATCTATTGCTTCATTATAAATCTCCAGAAACTTATCGTTACTACTATTGACAATGAAGTATGATGTCAAGAATGATCTTGTTAATGATGTATATATTCCATTGCGAGAAAATATGTTTGCAGAAATCTTATTAGGAGAAATACAAATAACAAATGGAAATTCAAGTCCTTTTATATTATTTATATTACTAATATAGAGTTTGTTCTGCTCTGTTTCTTTTGTGATATATCCTCTCGTGCATTCCCAGTTAAATGTATCTTCTATTCTATATATTATATCCACGGATAAATTGCACATTCTATTGTAATCAGAATCCAAAATAATAATAGCTATATCGTCAGCACTTACATCTGGATTATTAGTTTTTATATCATCTATTTGGTCGATAGTTGAATCAACAATACTATTTTTTTCTGAAGAGATCAATTTTATAGTTTGCTCAACCTCTAAATCTTCAAATCTACGTAATGGTTTTCTTGATAATTTAATGATATCATTATTGATTCTCTTAAAAGTGTAGCCACATTTTTCCCAGTTTTCATCATCAAGCCAGTTGATTTTTGGAGTTTCATATAATCCCATTCCAACAGAATGTGCAAACATTAATGTTTTCGGATCTGTTCTATAGCATTTGTTTAATAGGAAGTCGATTTTTATATCTTTTCTGTCATTTACTGAATCAAATATGTTTTGAAAAATATCACCAGCAACATAAACCTTTTCTTTTGTTATTTTTTCGCACAGTAATAAAAACTCCTCGCCAAAATCCTGACTTTCATCAACAAATAAATAATCAAAACATGGTACATAAGATTCCATAGCATCTAATTCTTCATGTATTCGTTTGCACAATAGTTCAAAATTATTGCACTCCCCATATGTTTTATAAGTTGTATTATAATGTGTAGAGAGGAAACTAATCAATCCTGATTCTGGATCTGATCTTTTTCCCCAACTTGAAAAAACATGAAGTCGAGTGTCCCAATCAATCTGCTCTGAGACTTTCATAAAATTAAAAAACTGTGGAATTCTTTTCTTTTTTAACTCACTTGCTAATACTTTATTATAACAAGTAAAGGCAATGGTGGAATTATTAGGGTTAATATACACTTCTTTAAGTTTGTTTAATAATAATTCAGTTTTTCCAGTACCGGCAAGACCCTGTATTGTAACCCTTTTTTTATCAGTTTTTCCGTAAATAAAACTACTTTGGCGACCGTCAAACAAAATTATTTTACGCTTAACTTTTTCAAGCAAGGATATAGGTTCAGTAATGCCTATTTTATTGATATCGTTAATGCTTCCAATGAGCAATGAGATCAATAAGTCAATCTTTCGTATATTTTCATGCGAAACTTCAAAAGAAATAAATCTCTCAATATCAAATTCATTTACATCAACAATTTCAAATAATTCCTCATCTTTCCATTTCCTTACTCTTCCAAGTATTCTGCTGTACTCAAATTTGTCAGAAATATGACCTAAATCCTCTTTCAAATCATATAAAAAATCATAAAGAGATTCTTTATCATTGTCACCATAATTAACAATAGTTATTTTATGTTTGGGAACTAACACTATTGCTAATTCAGAAATATCATAATTATAATCATTTGCCGTTCCTAATGCTTTATTGATAATATAGACTTGTCTTGAGTTTTTTTCAGAAAATGTTTCTAATTCATCGATAAATTCTTTATTCTCTTCAATTTTTTCGATATTGCAGAAAAATAAACTATCGTCTTTTATATTCATATCTCTTTATCCTCGCAATACAATATTTCCTACACTATTCGCCACATACCAAAACATAACAGGCGGAATAGCATTACCAAGTGCACGATACTGAGCTGATTCTGTACAAACCAGTTTAAATGATTCGGGAAAAGACTGAATCCTTGCAACCTCACGAGGAGTAAATCTTCTGTATCTGCCATCCACCATAAGCACAGGGTCTGTACTATTTAATGATACTTTTGCCAAATGTGAGCCTACTGTATTGCAAGGCTTAGTAATATCTTGTGCCCTTCCTTTATTCATTGTTTCTCTGTTTCTAATCATGCCCTGAACTGCTCTTTCGCTAAAGAAATATTTTTCGGCTACAGCAGTATCAATAACTTTTTCAAGTGGTGTATATTGAGTTTCCTCGGTAATAGGCATATCAGGAAATTCAAATTTTATACCAAGGTCATTGCGGAATCCTACAATGATTACACGTTCACGCTTTTGAGGAACTCCATAATTGGCTGCATTTAAAAGTCGATGAGTTACTGTATATCCACTTTTCTCAAATTCCTCAATAATAAGTGGAAATGCTTCTTTTTTATTTGCAGACATAATCCCCTTGACATTCTCAGCTATAAAACACATGGGCTGTTTTTTACGAAGGATGCGACACATTTCAAAGAACAGCTTTCCACGGTCATCTTTAATGCCAAGACGTTTGGGATTCTGAGCAACAATCGAAAAAGATTGGCACGGAAACCCTCCTGTAAGTATATCAAAATCAGGAAGTTCCTCGGATTTAATGTCCCTAATATCTCGATTATCAGGCTTTATTCCAAAATTTTCTTCAAATAATTTACAAGCGTTATCATCTATATCATTGGCATAGACAATTTCCATATTATTGCTCGGATAGTATTTACCCAAGAAAGTAAAATCACCCAACAATCCCATATCTGTGCCTCCGCAGCCACAAAAAAGGGATGCAACTTTTAATCTACCCATGTCAACAACTCCTCAAAACTACCTACCTCTACTTTATGGGTGCTAAATGTTATATCAGCCCCATCTTTCGGTATCATATCTATTAAATCACGTTTGTATAGTCCTACCGGGTCTTGCATCAGAAACAATTTCTTTTCTGCTTTACTTATCATTAGACGATATACAAAATACCTATCTCGCATTGTATTGGCAGTATTCCATTCATTAGGCGTAAGATGAACTTTATTAAAATGAAGTGGTTTAGAGCTAATCGTTGTCTTTACCTCAATATAGCGTTTACGTTCATCAAGTTCAACAGACTGAATATCATATCCGACAGCAAACTGAGTAGGAATACGTTTAATAAGGTGAATTAAATCTTCTCGTCCACCAATTTTAACTCTTTGACATTCATGTGAATAAACAAGGCTTTCACCCATATCTCCAATATCCTTAGTTCTAAGCGTATCAGTATCTTCAAGAGCTTTATCATAAAGAGCATAACTCTGTCTTTTAAGTTCTTGATATTCATCAGCATCATTGGCGATGAAAGCGAGAATGTCCGTTGCAAAGTCAGTTTCATCTATATCACGATTTACAAACCTAAACCAATCATCGTAACAAGATTTAATTTCTTTATATGTAGCTATTCGCTTTTGAATAAGTACGTCATACTGATTAAACCACTCAGTAGAGTTTACAAATTTCAATATTGCTTCGTTTTCAAGCTTATTAATGTAGAAATTTTTTCCGCCATAAACAGTAAGCAAATTAGCAATTTCCATATAATCAAGTATATCACCTGCATATCTTATAACGTCACCAGTTTCATCATATTCGACATTATTGTTTCTGTTATCAACGATACGCTTCCATACTTTGTCGGGCGATTCGTTGTCTCGTGTACATCTAAGGTCGTTAAAAATACAATGACACGCTTCTGCCTTTGTGATATACTGACGTATACCTGTACTTTCTTCTGCATACTTTAATATTGACAGAATATATTGTGCCGGTTTAAAATGAATACCTGCTTCGATTTGTTTTGCAATTTCCCGAACTTTCAAGTGTGCACCAGGATACTGAAAATTATACAGATAATACTTGAAGAATTCAACTAAGTCTTCTTTTTTAGCAAGTTCTATTGCTCGTTTGCCGGGCTTAGTAATATTTCCATCAAATTCAAGAAAACCAAACAAAGCTGAAATCTCAGTTCTCCAGTTATTGATGGTTTTTAATTCTTTTACAGCGTTACCGGGATAACGCTTAATTGCATTATTCAGCTCGTCTGCAAACTCGTCTTTATTCATGGCAGACATTTTAGAAATTTCAGTTGCCATATACACAAGAACATTTTCAACATCATTTTTAAAACGAGGTCTTATATGATGTATTCTAAAATATAAATCTTCTGGTATTTGATATTTCATAGTATAATCACTCCAAATATTTCAACAACGCTTGTGCAATAGCTTGAGCCAATAAAGGTGGTACAGCATTTCCAACTTGTCTGAATTGTTGTGTTTTGTTTCCCTCAAAGATGAAATCATCAGGAAAAGATTGAAGTCTTGCACATTCTCTTACCGTAGGTACTCTGTTGTACTCATAATGAAAATGATGTCTATGTCCTGTATCAATAGTAGGGGCAGGCTTATAACTGCAGAACCTCGTCCATGCAACATGGAAGTTCCGTGAATTAATAAATTCTTCTGGTAAATCTTTGTAATTTCCACCATCGGGAACTAATGAAATAATATGCTTCACTTTTTCAGAATGAGAGGCTGCAATATGATTTCGTACAGTATCAGAATTTTTTCTCATCAATCTTTGATAATCATTCTGCGGCTTTGTTTCATAATTGGCTGATTCTTCTCCCAATACATCAATTAACGGCGGTAAATCAGAAAGAGCCATTTTACAAGTAACCATATCTTTTTTTAATATAGCATCAAAATCAAACGACTTATTTTTTAATCCGACAAACACAACTCTTTTTCTGCTTTGAGGTACACCATAATCAGCAGCACAGAGTATTCTATACTGCACATTGTATCCCAAATTAGTAAGACGTTCGATTATACTGTCTTTAATTTGACCTTTAAATAAGCTTACAAGTCCGGGGACATTTTCGATTACAAAAGCTTTAGGCTTTATTTCTTCAACCAGCCGTATATATGATAAATACAGTTTATTTCTTGGGTCATCAAATTTTCTTGGACCGGACAATGACATTCCTTGACAAGGAGGTCCACCAATAATAATATCAATTTTTTGATTGTCAATTGTTTCTCTTATATCTGAATAACCAATTTCAGTAATATCACCACATATGGTTTTTGATCCATTATGATTATGCTCAAAGGCACTTAATGCCATCTTATCGTTATCAATTCCAAGTAAAATATTAAAACCTGCCTTTTCAAAACCATATGACAATCCGCCACAGCCACAAAACAAGTCAATTACATTATAATTTTTCATTCTACACCTCAAAGAAATAACTATCCAATGTAATTATATCATATTTTTTGTATAAATGCAACGCTATATTTCAATATGCGATGGATTGCGATGGATTTTTATGTAGTGTTACAATAGATGTGAGACCAATTGGTATAGAAAAAATGATTGAGATCTGAAGTTTGACACTTGTAAATCAGAAAAAATCCAGAAAGCCCCATAAAGGCTTTATTTTTTTTCAAATTTCCAAATTCATACTTGCATCTTGTGTTACAATAGAAGTGATTGGAGGTGCTTATAATGAGATTGAGAGTGTCCCACTCAAAAAATGCAGCATCTTTATAAAAAAAGACTGTTCCATAGTGTGGATTTTAATTCACACTATGGAACAGCCTTTTTAATTACTTAACTGGCTTTTTTGGTGTCTTTGGCTGATACATATCACACTCAGTATAAGGTCCATAAACTCTTGTAGCTAAGCTGTCAATGAACTTAACAAAGCCCTTTTCCATTTTATTTAACATTGTAAAGCCTCCTTTCCTTGTAATATCCTATAACTGTCATAATTACAACTATCATAAGCGTAGCTGCAATTATATCGGCATATTTATTGTCAATATATAACAATACACATTCAATTACAAGTATAACATTGTATACAAAATATGATATTATTTTATATTTTTTCTGTAAGCTTTCCTCCAGTATTTTATTGTGATTTTGTACGGGACAAAAAATATAAATAACTATATTGCCAACTATAAATTCCAGAATAGTTATATATAACAAATAACTGTCAAATATGTTAAAGTAATTAATTGTAAGAACAATTAAATAAAGTCCTATTGAAAACAATTTACAGCTTAACGGCGTGTCACAGTGATAACCTCCCATAAACTCTCTGCTTATTGCAAACACAGCTACGTAAATAAGAGTTTCCGGAATACAGCCCAAAATCAAACCTAATATAATAAATTTTAATATGTTAATTATCCCTGAAACAAATGAATAAAGACCGAATGTATACCATTCTTCAAATTCTTCAGTTATAATATTTTTTCTTATCCAGCTCTTTACAGCCAGATTACATAAATACTCTATACCTGTCAAATTTTCCATTTAAACAAACTCCGTAAATATATTTTTTAACGGTTAAAAGGGTAAATAAGCTGAAACACAAAATGTATCATTCTTACTGTATATAGCCAACATACCGTTATTTTTACTTATTTTTTCTCTGATTATAGGTAAACCTAAACCGTGATTTTCCGCATCAGCCTTACTTGTAACAAGATCCGAATTGTTAAAATCTTTAACAGTGTTTTTAACCGTAATATTAAAATATCCTTTTTTCTTTCCAATGCTAATAGTCATATTACCATAAGATTTTGTATTTTCAATAGCATTGTCCAAAATATTGCCTAATATTGAACATAATTCATACTCATTTATTTTAGGCATGGATATGCTCTTATCCACTTCAATTTTTACATCAATAAACTTATTACGAGCAGCCTCAATTTTACTGTTTACAAGATAATTAATTACAGGATCATCCAATGCTATATATGAAGATATGCTTTCCACACTGCCCGCAATTTCTCTAATATAATTTTGAGCATCTTCATTCCTGTTATCCTTTATGTATCCGCTTATTACAAGAAGGTGATTTTTTATATCATGCTTAATTTTTTTTGCAACATTCATTGACTCCCTGTAAAGCTCCAGATTTTTTATTTCATTGTCATTTTTTATTATTTGCTGCTTTAAATCATTTTCAACGTTTATATTATGTATTCTGATACTGTAAAAGAAATAAATAATAATATTTAATATTAGCAATCCTATAACCGATAAAAGAAAATAGATATAATATTCATTGCTCAAATCAGAATAATTTATAATCTTTGCAATTGGCAATATTATCAATATTGTAACACCAGGAAATAAAATAAAAAATAAGCTTTCTCCTTTGCTTATGTTGCCATTTATATTATTAATTAATAAATAGGTTCTTAAAATTGCAAACAAAACCAATTTAATTATAACAATTAATATATACCTTAAGGCATAGTTTTGAGATATAACATAATTTCCACTCACACCAAACAACTTACCTGCTATAGATACTACAGACATATTTACTACAAGTAACGTAGCATAAAAAAGTGCAATCATATAAACAGCTTTAATTTTATTTTCTTTATCTATATATAATGAAATACCATAAAGTGTTATCAAAGTTAATGTTGTTTCAAGCAAACCTGCACTAATAGTCAAATTAAGAATTTCCAATGCTATACCGTAAACTATAGGCAAAAGAAAATAAGATTTTTTATCAATCCATTTTTTATTGTTAAAACCCAATATAAAGTCTACCGCAACAAATCCGCTGACAAGGTTGAAAAACAATTCAAGTAAAAATATCATCTTTTCATAACCTCAATAAATCTATTTTTGACATCCATGTAAGTATTTCTGCTTAACGGAACAGTCACTATACCGCCGTTTCTGCCAAGCAGCACTTCAAATCTTTTTATCAAATAAATTTTATTCAGGTTAATAATAAATCCTTTATGAACACGCATAAAGTTTTTATTAAGTTTTGGTTCCATATTCTTAAGAGATACTCTCACTTCATAAGTATGCTCTTCGGCACATATCAGAACGCTATGTCCGCTTCCGTTACTTTCCAAATAAACAATATCATTCAGCCTGATAGCCATTCTGCCGCTGCCGACTGTCTTAATATCAATAAAATAACCGTCATCATTGGAACGATAACTTAATATAGAATTAAAAGCTTCTTCAAGCTCATCTAAATGAGTCTTTCTTGCAAATCTGTATGGTTTATATTTAACAGAATCATACACATAATCATCATTGCTGCTGACAAATATTATATACCCTACTTTGTCACCAAATACTTTTGCAACTTCATAACCGTTCATTTCAGGCATATTTATATCCAACAGAAGAACATCAATATTATTGTTGCTAAAATTAAAAAATATTTCATCTTTATTCTTCAATATGTATATTTGATAGTCAGTATCCAATTTTTTTAATATTTCTTTAACCTTATTTTCAATCAATGTAATCTCTTCTTCAATGTCATCACAGATTGCAACACTAAGCATTATAGCACCCCACTCCATTTATTGTTTAATTGGTTACATTGTACTGGTATTATACCGGTCATTGTTTATAATTTCAATTCTATTATAATACTTTTTGGAAATTTTTTCAAGTACTTTGTTTATTTTGTCGAAAAAAAATGAGTGCTGATGGTACAAATTCTGTTTAACAAATCAGCAACTATATAAACGACTATTTATATTCATTCCAAACAAACGTGAAGGTTCTGAATTGCCATTTATTATATATAAGAAAAAAGCTGCCCTTTCGGACAGCTTTATCATTTGTTTATTAAAATTAACTTCTCTGGCTCTGATTATTAGAGTTTCTGTTTGAATTGTTGTTGGAATTTCTATTTGAGTTGCCGCTCTTCTTATCCATTTCCTGACTGATTTCGTTGGCAAACTCTACTCTGTTGCTCTGGTTATTGTTAGAGTTTCTTTCACTCTGATTATTGTTTGAATTTCTTTCACTTCTGTTCATAATTTATCCTCCTAAAAATTTAAGACTTATTTGCCTTACATCTTTATTATGGACAAATCACAATTATTTATACTGCAAATTCAAAAAAAATTTTTCCTTAATTTTCCAAATCAGACACACTTTCAAGGGTCATTTTCCCCAACATACCTGCCCTGAACTCATCAATAATAATATCGGCTGTTCTCTTATAATCCACTTCATTACCTTTTTTAATAAAGCCTCGCTTCAATGCAATCTTTTCATAAATTTCATGAACAGGTGTATTTTCATCATATTCCACATTATACCTTTTCTTAACAGCATCAGGATAAAGCCTGTCAAGATATTCAATAAGGTATGTTACAAGAACAGTACTGTCCATAATATCATCATTTATTGCTCCTGTAAAGGCAAGTTTTAAGCCTACAGCCTGATCATCAAACTTAGGCCATAAAATACCGGGAGTGTCCAAAAGCTCAAAGTCCTTCTTAATTTTAACCCACTGCTTTGCCCTTGTTACACCTGCTTTATCACCTGTTTTAGCCATATTTTTGCCTACAAACTTATTAATAAGTGTGGATTTGCCTACATTGGGAATACCTACAATCATTGCCCTTGTAGGCACAAAGATTCTGCCTCTTTTCCTAAGTCTTTCAACCTTTTCAGCCATAAGCTCCTTTGCAACCGGAGTTATTTCCTTTATACCCTTGCCTGTAGCAGAATTAGCCTCAATAACCTCAAATCCCTTTGACCTGAAATATTCAGCCCATTCCTTAGTCTTTTTTTCATCGGCAAGGTCTGCCTTATTAAGAATGACTATTCTCTTTTTATTTCTTGCAAGTTTATCAATTTCAGGATTTTTACTGCTCAAAGGAAGCCTTGCATCCAAAAGTTCAATAACTATATCTACAAGCGAAATATTTTCCTCCATCATTCTTCTGGTCTTTGTCATATGACCGGGATACCATTGTATATTCATAGATTTTCTCCTTTTCCCTATGTGAATACTTCTGCATATGAAAACACCCCTGACTTATTAAGCCAGGGGAAGTAAATGAATTACTTTGTTCTTCTTGTAATGTCTTCCTTAACCTTAGCAGCCTTACCTACTCTGTCTCTTAAGTAGTTAAGCTTAGCTCTTCTAACAATACCGTATCTTACAACTTCAATACGATCAATTCTTGGAGAGTGTAATGGCCAAGTCTTTTCAACACCTACACCGTAAGATATTCTTCTTACTGTAAATGTTTCTCTTGAGCTGCCGCCCTGTCTTTTAAGAACGATACCCTCAAACATCTGGATTCTTTCCTTAGAACCCTCAACAATCTTAGCATATACCTTTACGGTATCGCCAACCTTAAATTCAGGGATGTCACTCTTTAACTGGCTGTTTTCGATTTCTCTAATAATTTCGTTATTCATAAGGTTTGTACCTTCCTTTCGTCATAAATGTTCTTAATGCCCAATTTGATCCATCTACGTGGAAGCATCAGCGGACCATTCGTTTTCATTACCAATTCAGTATTATATCATATCTGTATATTAATTGCAAGCCTTTTTTTGCAGCCTTATACTCTAAATTTTCAAATTACCGTTCTTAATATAATTTTCCATTGCTCCGGTCGCCGCTGCATTGCTTCCCAATATTTCCATAAGGGATATAATAGCAAAAAGTATGGTAATATTCCTTAAAAATTTATTGCCTGTCCTCATATATAATAAAAAGCCAATAATAACAGAAACCATAACAGCAATAAGCCCCAAATTACTTATTAAATTATTTCCTCCGCCAAATACCTTGCATAAAATACCGGTCATAATTGAAGTCACAGAAATTACAACACCTAATATATCTTCCTTACTTTTAGTTAAATTGTACCTAATGCTGTTATAAATTAAAACTGCAGAAATAACAATCCTTAATACAAAAGCCATATTTCCACCTGTAACATAAATAACATAATAAAGACTAAGGAAAATTCCAAGGCTCATATATCCAAAAACAAAGTTCATATATTTATAAAAAACAGCTGTAAATATACCACAGCAAATAATATATGCTATATTAAGCCCTGCAATATTTTTATCTTCACAGGTCTGCCTGTAAAGCCATATACTGCCCAAATTAACAGCAACAACACCAAGTATCTGGAATATTATTTTCATTATGTTGTAAGGAATTAAAGATTCCAAAACAACCCAAAAAAGCATTACTGTAAAAAATGCCGCTATTTTTTTGCCGAATTTATAAAAGCCGTTTTTGCCAAAGTTATATGCCCATTTTTGCCTGAAGCTGCCTTCTTTATATATGCCCTCTTCCCATATAATCTGGGATTTGGTTCTTGTATCATCACAAGGGTCATAAAAACGCTCTGTATCATTAATATCTTTCATATAATTCACCGATTTTACATTAGTTCTCTGTTTTGAATAACATCTATAAGTTTTTTAAAATACTCGGGAAGCTCCGTTTTAAACTCCATATATTCTCCTGTTCTCGGATGAACAAAACCAAGAACCCTTGCATGTAGCACCTGTCCTTGCAAATTAAAAACCTGTTTTTTAGGTCCATATACAGGATCCCCTAAAAGGGGATGCCCTATATAAGCCATATGCACCCTTATCTGATGGGTTCTGCCTGTTTCAAGTCTAAGCTCCACAAGAGTAAATTTACCCATTCTTTCAATGACTTTGTAATGAGTGACCGCATTTCTTCCTCCTGATTTAAGCACAGCCATTTTCTTCCTGTCGTTTTGTGAACGCCCTATTAAAGTATTTACAGTCCCCTCATCTTCATCAAAGCCGTTATAAACAATGGCGTTATAAATCCTTGTCATTGAATGCTTTGCAAGCTGTTCACTTAATCCCTTATGAGCAATATCAGACTTTGCAATAACAAGTATTCCGCTTGTATCCTTATCAATTCTATGAACAATGCCGGGTCTTAAAACACCGTTTATTCCCGAAAGGTTGCTGCCGCAATGATACATCAAAGCATTTACAAGAGTTCCGCTGTAGTGTCCCGGAGCAGGGTGCACAACCATATTCTGAGGCTTGTTTACAACAATTAAATCATCGTCTTCATAAAGTATATCAAGGGAAATTTTTTCAGCTTCAATATTTATACCTTCAGGTTCAGGCATTTCCACTTCTATAATATCTCCCTGTCTTAACTTGTAATTTTTATTTACAGACTTGCCGTTTACGGTGATATTCCCCTTTTCAATCAATTTCTGGAGAGCAGAACGGGATATATCCTCCAGCTCCTCATTTAGATAATGGTCTATTCTTTTGTTTATATCAACGCTTTCCACAGAATAAATATCCATTATTTATCCTCCTTGCTTCTGTCAAAAAACATAACACCTATTACAAGGAGAAAGGCACCTACACAAACACAAATATCTGCAAAGTTAAATACGGGAAAGTTATAACCAAATATATTAAAATCCAACATATCCACAACATAACCTCTGAAAAGTCTGTCAATCATATTTCCAACAGCACCCGAACACACCAAAATTATTGCCGCCCTTACAATCATAAGCCTGTTTTCTGCTGCAAGCTTTGAATAGTATATTACACAGGCAATACATACGGCAACGGTAAGTATAATAAATATCCACTTGCCTCCCTGCATAATACCAAAGGCTGCACCTCTGTTCTCAACATAGGTAAGGCTGAAGAAGCCCTCAATTATATTAATACTGCCTAACGGCTTTAAAACTGTAATTGCAAAATACTTTGCTGCCTGATCAACACCTACAAGCACTGCAAAAAATATTAATGGTAATAAAAGCATAATAAATCCTCCATTTGTAAATTATTTAAACAGCTGTTAAAGCCCTTTCAATTATAATTTCCATAAGTTTATAGTCTAAAGCAAATGAACGAACACTTGCCTCAAGCATTTCTTCTTTTGATATTCTATCAAAATTCAATCTAAAACCCGTTTTATAACTTAAATGCTCAATAAACAATCTCTGTGTCCTCCCATTGCCTTCCCTAAAAGGATGTATAACATTAATTTCACTTAAATAATATGCAAGCCTTTTTGCTGTGTATGTTTTGTCATATCCTGTCAAAAAATTCTCTTCTTTTAATTTTTGCAGCAAATTATTCATTTGTTCCTCAATATATTCCCACCTGCAAAACTGATTGCCTTTAGCAATATTCACTGTTCTTATTTTTCCGGCCCATTAATATATATCACAAAACAGAAAAAAATGTATTTTCTTTAAATGTTCAAAATCAAAATTACCATCCATTCTATTTAACAGCAATTGAGCTGTCTTTAGTGCTGTAATTGTCCGTTCTGCACTATATAATTCCGCAGCATCATTAATATTCAATTTGTTTTTCAAAACAAAAGAATTGGGATAACAGTAATATTTATCCCATTCATACTCATAATGATATATTGAATTTACATTATTCATCATATCACCCTTTTATACTTTATGATTACTTTTTCAAGCATATCATTAAATGAAACTCTGCCTTCAAGACAATCCATAATCATTTCTCTGTTTTCATTGGTAAGAGGCATATTTTCCATATCCATAGTAGCATTTACATTTTCTATAATTCTATCAATATCGCTCATAAACACACCTGCTTTCAATTTGTGATGGATAAATTATCGAATCTTTTTATTCAATGCATCAGCATTGTCTTACAAAGTAAGATAAGACAAGCTTGCTTGGATTAAAATAAAAAGATGAGATAAGTATAATAACTTCCCGAAGTTTTAACTTC
>DBGCRA010000005.1:0-19769 GCA_048359195.1 Candidatus Gallispira sp. | reverse complement strand
CTTTTTAAATTCCTCACTGCCCTTAGGCAATTCAGGTTGTCCTAATAAATAACAGCATGTGCTATTACAATCCATTATTACTACTGCAAAAGCTATAGCCGCAATTAAATTACTATGTTTAAGAACAAACCCCTTACTAAAATTGACAATTTTCTTAAAATTTTTACTCATAAATTTTCCTCCTTCATAATTATTAGATAAATTAATTATATCAAATATTGTCATTTAACTACCAATATTACCAAATTAGTCTTATATTTGTAATAATTCGTCATTAAAAAAGCATAGGTTTGCCCTATGCTCATCATTTTATTAATCACTATTACCTTGGCACAATACAATATCTACAGAGAAGTTTTTATCATCTGTGTGATATTCAATATTACCATGATACTTGTTTACAATTTCTTCAATATTTTTTATTCCATATCCATGATTTGTTTTATCCTTATTTGTTGTAAAAAAAACACCTCCTATTTTCTTCAAATCACCAGAATATGAATTGCAACATTTAATATACAGGGCTTCATATTTATATCTAATACTAATCTCCAACTTTTTATCTTTTGTCCAAGTAATAGCATTTATAGCATTATCTAACAAGTTACCAAATAAAATATTAGCATCATAATCAGAAACAAACAATTCTTCCGGTATTTTTATATCTAACTTATAATTTGAATCCCCTATATTAGCCAACTTATAATTAAAAAGACTATCTATTACATAATTTCCACTGGATACAATCCTGCTTGGTGTTTTTAAACCGTCCAAAACTTTATCAACATATTTATCAGCTTCACTCAATTTACCATCATTAATATAACTTTTAACAGCAATCATATGATTTTTATAATCATGTCTAATCTTTGCTGCTTTCTTATCACTTTCTTTTATAAGTTCAAGTTGATTTTTATAATACTCTTTCTCAATTCTAATAATGTCTTGCTCGTATATCTGCCTATATGACTTTATAACTAAATTTAGTATATAGAAAATTGAAATATTAATAAAAAATATAATTAGTATAGAAATAATATTTCCTAAGGATATGTTGTGTGTATTTAATATGCTGGCACATAAATATAGGCTGCCAATTGGAACAAGTAAAAGCAAGAATTTATATTTTAACTCAATATTATCATACTCTCTCCTTTTAAATAAAAAACTTAACACTTCTTCTGTAATAAACAAAAGAATATCTGTACTTATATATGTCAATATTAATGTTTGTTGTTCCTTTAAATGTAAATTCAGTATTACAAAATATAACCCGCCTTCGTATGCCATATTTAGTATATATATTATAAAAAAGCTAAATAATCTCATAAATGTAGTACTTTTATAAGCATATGTATATATTATAAACATAATAAAATTAACTAGCAAATTTATATTAGGACTATCCACTATAAAATATACAATACTATTTATAAATATATATAATATTAGCAAAAACGTTTTCTTTTGAATACTTATTTTTAATTCCTTGAGAAACAATTTAGCAAATTGACATATTATACAAATTCTTATAATATTATATATTACATAAATGACATCTTCAATTATAAACTCCATATCAATGCACCTTTTATAAATTTTCTAAATATTTCTTTACAATACTTCTATATGGCTGACTAATTGACAAAAAATCATCATTTATAAGCACAACACTTCTATAATTATATTTTTTTATATAATTAACATTTATTAAAAATGACTGATTTATTTTAATAAATCCATCTATATTTTCTAATTCATTAAATTTACTATAACATTTATATCGACAATCCTTAGTTACAACAATCAGTTTTCTTAACTCTCGTGTAAAATATATTATATCTTTATATAGAACAAAAGTTGTATTTGATTCATTTTTAACTTCAAAAGCAATATTTTCACTATTTCTTATTTTACCATACACCTCAAATATTTTATAAATCTTACTTTCATTAATTGGCTTTTCTATAAAATCCAATGGCCTGCTGGCAAAAAGTATGTTTGCATACTCAGTATACGATGATATATATACTATACTTGTAGTTTGGTTATCCATTTCATTCCTTAAATAATTTCCTATATCACTTCCATATGTTAAATCACCTAACGCAATGTCCAAAAATAATATATTATAATATTCACCTGACTTTATATTTGACAACAGCTCATTTCCTGAATAAAATAAATCAACATATATTCTTTTATGTTCCCTCTTAGCATAGTTCAAAATTAAATCATAAATGTCTGCGCAAAACTTTATATCATCATCGCAAATTGCCACCTTAATCATTTAGAACCCCCTATTATAGTTTAAAAACAGCAAATCTTATTTTAAATATTTTTTTGTAATCATTTAGATTTTTAATCATTTTATCAATACTTATTACAATTTTCCTGTGCCTTTTAGTTCATTATAACTTATTTTTTTTAAATCATCAATAATTATTTATTTTACATTATATATGTAATTTAATATTCTTGCTAAAAGTCCTAAATATAATGTATCAATGTTTTTAAGTATATACTATATTTTCAGCGAACAAATCACCTATCTGCATAACAACCTTTTCAAAAATACATTTATAGTATCCACTCAAATAATCAAGTGACTGCACTTCTTAACCTAAACGATAGCTCATATCGCTACAATTGATAGTATGGGCTATCAGATTAATTAACCCTACAATATTCAGTGAGAGTTGACAAGAGCATCATTTTTTCCAATTGTTCAGGTGTCGGATTATCGCCAAGCTTAGGAAGTTCAGTCAACAGGTGGATAATATATGCCATAGGATCAAACTTATTAAGCTTTGCAGTTTCTATCATACTATAACCACAGGGCACTTGCCTTTGCCACTCTGTCTGTACTAGAAGAGCATTTCATTAAGGTTTGATATTGTTTGCTTAAGAGTCTTGACTTCTTCTTCAAGCTGCTTAAGAGTCTTGTTTTCTTCTTCGAGATGCTTAATGTACTGAGTCAGTTCCGGCGGAATATTATTATAAATTTCAGACATTAAAAACACCTCTTTCCGTTTGATTCAAGATACTGTAATTATATCATAAAACCCAGTAAATATCAAGCTTTCAGAGGTGTTTTTGTTATAAAATATTCCTTGGCTTTGTTACTTTTTGTATGGCTTTTAGCTGGTCTATCGATAGTCCTTGCATAAGCAATCCATACTGTTCCTTTTCTATACGGCGTGCTTCGTTTCCGTTTCTTGGCCGTTTGAATGAGCCGTTGTCCAGACGCTTGTATAAAAGCAGAAAACCGTTTCCGTCCCAGAGAAGTGCTTTTAGCCTGTCACTGCGCTTACCGCAGAACAAGAACAGATCACCTGAAGATGGCTCTAGTTTGTAATTCTGAGCTATTATTGCTGACAGACCATCAATGGAACGCCGCATGTCAGTGTATCTGCAAACAATGAATATGTTTGTAATATTTTCTGCTAATCTCAACATTGCAACACCCTCAAAATTTTACTTAAGTTCTCAGCTGAGCTGTTTTCCGACAGCTCCAGTTCAAGATTGTCTTTTCGTATCGTTATAACAGGCTTAGCAGGAATATCCATAGGATAAGATTTACCAATGTCAATGGGTACAATTTTGTTTTTACTGTAGTTTTCGATCATAGCTTTGCGTACCCTGATTTGACGGTAGTGGTAGGTTTTGATATTTATGCCTAATTCATTGCACCACTGTGCTACAGTCTTACCACTGTTGTTGCAATCCCTGATCATCTCCGCCCAACTGCTCAGTTGCAGGCTCTTCTTAATCTGTGATATTTTTCTCATTTGATCAACTCCATTTTAGTCTGACCAACTCTATAGACCTTGTTAGAGTTGGTTGGAATTATTATATCGTCTATTGCAGGTGTTTGGTAGACGTAGGATTATTGGGCAGTTACTGTATAACCATATTCTTTGCCTTGTATGTCATCTTCAATAATTGCTATTCGAATTTCTTCATATAAATCTCTATGTCCGAAGTCTTTATTCCAGTTTTCGAATATATCTATTGCCGCATCCATGTTTTGAAATACCAAGCCCAAATAAGGAGCAGATTTCTTATCAGACAAAATAGCGATCCCAATCCAACAAGCTCTATCCCATAATTCTGTATTTATAACACCTGTGACATATATGATTTTATTATTCATCTTCAATATTTTCCTCCATCCTCTCAATTTTTAATGCCTCATTGAATTTGGAATACATAATGGTTAAATTTTCAATCAGTGCATTTGCTATGATAATGTAATCTCATTCATTTTGTTCTAGCCAAGCCGAATGCAACACAAATTCAATAATTTATCCCTTGATTCATCCGAATACAGATGGGCTGGTACTAATCGCAAATCATATAAAAAACAATGGAGCTATTTCCAAATTAACATCAATCCCCTCAGTATTTCGCTCAAGCCACAATTGTAAAAGTTTTATTTCTTTTTTATCTTTTACCACATCTTTCAGTTCCGGATATTGTTCCTTGATCATTTTTCGAATATCTTATTATTGATTGCCTCCACACGCAATTCATTTAATGAAATCATCAAGTCTTTAAAAGCGTCATTTGTATTTATTAGCGGTTTGCGAATATTCTTCATTACTCTAAGTGTTTCAGTATCCAATTGAGCAACAGAAAGTCCAAAATTATTACAAATATTTTCGTTAAATTCAAGTCTTTTTTCAATAATGTTTTTTCTGCCGATGCCTTTGCCCACATAACTTCTATTTCTGCCTCATAGAATTTCGAACCAATAGAGTGATCAGAAAGGATATTTTCAGAGCGCAAATAGAACTGTTCTTCAACAGATAGATTACCTATATCACCCAACCACAGTATAACCTTATTATTTTCATTAATTCCAAACGAAATGTAATGCTCATCACCTTTATAGATGTATCCAAATGTATCGGCTCCAATATCCAAGCCATAATCTGGATGATGTATATATTTCAAAAGAACCTCAATATTAAAAAACACAGGAGTCAAAAATCCAACTTTCCACTCTCTTATTAAGCCTGGAATAAAATAATAATCATCTTTGTCGTATATAAACTTTACTTTCTCTGCAATAAACTTTTTGTTAAAAACGTATTTTTTATCCTATCAAAATCATATCACACAGCAATCCGATCTTCATTTTCTTCAAATTCATCACACTCTCTTACAATAGTATCTGTTTCCTTCATCGTCCTGTTCTCTGTTTCTTCTTCCAGTTTAAGAATCTCTGTTATTAGTGTATTTGTCATATATGGGATATACCTCGATCCACATCCTACACATACTAATATTGGTGCATTAGCAAAGCCTATTTTCTTTCCAGATGTCAATTTAACTATTTTATTCCCATATTCCAAATGTACTTTACAACCACAAGATTCACAATTTAATCCTAACATGTTTTCCTCCATTGTCAACTAGATACACTTTCGATTTATTATTTTACTTTTTCAATTTCAATTTTCTCGCCACCCGATGACACAAAAGCCTGCTCAGATCCAATACCCAAAGCCTCTGCAATCGCTATCATTTTTTCTAAAGAAACTGTCCCTCGTTTCAACTTTTTATTGAAATTCTGTAGAGTTTGACCAATGTGTCTGCAAAGCTCAGTGAGGCTGATATCCTGTTTCTCTCACAACTCTCTTATCATATCTAATGTTGTCATTATCCACCTCCATTAATATAATTTTATTATAAACCATCTGGTTAATATATACAACCTGTGTGATAATTCACTAAAAATTTACTAAAAATTAGGAAAACATCCTGCATTTCTGAAATGTGTCATTCTCACAATATTTATTTTTCATTACCTCTCTACATCTACCTCCGCTTCCGATTAGAATTCTACATCAAACCATTCATCTTAAAAAAATTTTTATTGCAATAAAACCTTTTTTATATTAATATAAATGTATAAAGTTTCAAAAAATTTATTTAGAATGGGTAAACCAATCCCCTTTTAAAGGTTTATATGCTTATTTCGCTATTTAATATATATAAAGGGAAAACATACACGCATGTTGAATGCATAGTATTGATGTTATGAAGTGAGAAGCAAGTGTACAAAAAAGACTTAAAAACAAAGAATTTCTAAAAATATAGCGTAACATTTTGACTGCATCGAATAAATAAAAATCCTTGTAAATTTGATGAGTGTGAATATATCTATACAGAGAGTTAAGTTGACGTAACAAATATTGGGTATGTTGTATAGAGTTGTATAAATAGGATTGTTTAATTTGCTAATTACTATACAAAATATATTGGATCATGTTAATTAGATGATTAATGCAATAGTAATAAAATTATAAAGGAAAATTTAAAAATAAATTTCATACTGCCAATACCAAACTAGATTATTGTCGTTTAAGTACAAGTTCAACTGATCAACCTCAATGTATGACAGTTCAAGTATCCTCATCTGACAAGACTTACGATAGTTAAGCCGTATTTATTGATGGAAAATGTTTATACAATCATTGCTACAAGCAAAACTAAGCCGTCGTGAAAAGAATTTAATAGAATGCCAGCTGATTGTCGTTCAAATAAACTGGAAACTATACTTATCAAAAATATTAGTAGATAGGAAAAATGGTGTAAAAGAACAATTGATGTTATGCTAAATAACGAAAATTATACTGGAAAGGTAAAGCTTTTGAAATCTGTAGACAATGAAGTTTATTATCTATAATCGTATAATACTCTTGCGATAATCTCAAAGGACGTGTTTGAAACTGTTCAGATAGAAATGAAACGGAGAATTAATATGGTTAAAAATAAATATAGATAACAGAATAAAAGCAAGAAATATGGTTCAAAAAAGGAAATAGAAAATGAATAAAATTAGTATATAACTGAACAATATGATAACTAAAACGAGGTGATCTTATTGCAATTAAATAATAGTGAATTTTATAAGCTCCACATTGCAACTCATTCTGTACGTTCTGCTGAAGATCGTGCAGCAGTTTCGACTTTAGAAACATTTCTGACTTCAGACGGAAAAATTAATACTAATTTTTCTTGCGATGATAAGTGGCCAAATCATGATGGTACATTTGAGTTTGTTTCAAATCCTGAAATATCTAGGTGTCCGGAACAAAACTTTATAGTTCAGATAAAAGGTACACATAATTATAGGGAATCTGATGAAATAATTTCATATAACTTAAACAGCTTAGCATTCCCAGCTTTTATAGCTAATGAAGTAACTGCAGATCCAGGAATCTTATTTATTGTTTTAAATCCGGATGTTAGAGGTAAGAAACGTGTTTTTTGGAAATATTTATCTCCAAGTTTTTTCAATCAATAGACTTTAAAAAAAATAGCACTACAATTAAACTGAGCTCTGAAGATGAAATAAAAGATACGGATGAAAGCGTAATATGTTCTGTCATAAACTTCAAAGAATTATTGACTTTCATCTTTTCCTAAATAAATTAAATAAGGATAATCTCAGAAAGGATGATGCTGAAAAAATCATTAAGACTATATGTAATGATATATCAATAGAAATTGATAGAATTAATAACGACAATAAATCTCGTGACAATATATCAAGAAGAATTGTAAATGGGTTATATGATTTGTGTTATGCTGTTTTAATTTTATATGCAATCAATCTTGGCTATACGGATGTCAATGAAAGGTTAGCATGGGAGCTGTCTCAATTTAATATTGAAACTAAGTATTTAAGCAACTTTTTGAAAGGTCTCAAATATATTGGAGCAAGAATTCCGGAAGAAGGTCAATCTGAAAGGTTAATGCTTAAATACTACAACTATCTTTGGGAAATTAGAAGGTTCTTAAAAAATAAGTTCAACATTTCTGTGCTGAAAAACCTAGAAAAATTTCCTTTGCATACGGATAATCTTGATGTAGAGTATTATGAAATGGTAGTCTCAAGTATTTGTGCAATTGATTTATCTCCAAAAGCGCTAAGAACGTCCAGATATTATATTCAAAAAAAGACTCCCTTTTTTGTTAACGGTGAAAGATATTTTGAAATTACGTTACAACTTGCCGGATTATATGCAACAAAATTTAATCGTATAACTGTATATAGTAAGCAGAACATACCAACTAATTACTCAATACAAATTGCATATGCCGATGCTGAAATTAATCTTTGGGGTGCAAAAAGTAAAATTAAAGTAGTAACTAATTGGAAAGTGTCTATTGCTCCTTCATGTTTAAATAAGTTAGGAAAAATTTTAAAGATTGATATTAAATTAAACAAGAATTATGGTGAGTATGATTCATTGATGAACTTTCTCACAAGTACAGGTATGAATCTGTTTGATTTAATTAACTTGCATGATGATAACTTTAAAGACGCTTTGGATCAAATCTACAGAAAGACAAACACTAATACTTTTAAGAAAATACTTATCAAACTTAAAAGTGATTATTCATTATCTTCATCAAAAAAAGGGAAACACACCGTACGATATATATTATTAAACTTGCGAGAAGAGATATTAGAATCCGTACTACCAAATGCATTTGATAGATATTGTCTTTCTGATGACCTTTATATTACGAGCAGATGCTATCCATTTGAGAAAAAACCTTTTATTTCAAATTTAGCCGGAAGGAAAACCAGTAAAGGTAACATAAAAGATATCATTGAAATAACAAATGGTTCTCCGGAGTTTAACATAGTACACCCTTACTTAGCAATTGAAAGTATGATACGTAAAACTGGAGAGTTATACTTTGATGTTGATTCAGTAGCAAGCCAAGATGAGATAAAAAAGTACAATGCAAGTCTGGATCAGTGGGAGCGCAATAACGGTTTTATGATAAATGAAGAAAAAGGTCTTTTATCCATTGACTCCTACGAAAGTACAACTATATTTATACTTAAAAAATTATTAAAGTTATCTAAAATTAGTAATAGAGGACAAAAGGAATCTAACCTTAATTATCTTAGACAATGTAATATAAATTTTGAGGATTCATTAAAAAAGATTGCTTTACAAAAGTCATTTGTAAATTCTCAAGTAATACTCATATACGGAGCAGCTGGCACCGGAAAGACTACATTGATCAATTATATTTCAAATATGATGAATCAGTCAAAAAAACTATTTCTTACTAAAACGCATACTGCTTTGCAGAATTTGAAAAGACGTATAGAAAATCCAGGGATTGATTCTGATTTTATAAGTATTGATAGTTTTACAAAGACAATCACACTTACAAATTATGACATAATTTTTATTGACGAATGCAGTACTATAGATAATAGAACCATGAAGCGGCTGCTCGAGAAAATTAATGAAAGTACATTGCTTGTTTTGGCTGGCGATATTTATCAAATTGAGTCCATTGATTTTGGCAACTGGTTTTACTATGCTAAGGATATTATTAAAACGGATGGTGCCAATATTGAACTTTTAAACACTTGGAGGACAGAAAAAAAGAGTTAAAAAGTTTATGGGATGAAGTTAGAAGAATTGAACCTATTATTACTGAAAAGCTAGCAATGGATGGTCCATTTTCTGCTGATATAGGAGAAGAAATATTCGTATCTCAGGATGAAGATGAGATTGTACTGTGCTTAAACTATGACGGCAAGTTTGGCTTAAACAATATAAACCTTTATTTTCAAAATGCCAATACTAAAAGCGAAACATACACATGGGCTGAGTGGACATTTAAAATCGGAGACCCCGTGATTTTTCTTGATACCAAGCGTTCTTCCTTATTGTATAACAATTTAAAGGGAAAAATTGTAGATATTCTGAAAAGTGATTCAGCGATATCGTTTACGCTTGATATAGACACCATTTTAACAGAACGACAATGCAGAAACGAAAGTTTTGAATTTGTTGACGTAACAGATTTTGGAACAAGGATACGCTTAGAAGTGGTGGCAAGTGATGATGAATCAGCAACAGATGAAGACCGAATTAAGACAATTATTCCATTTCAAATCGCATATGCTGTTTCTATTCATAAAGCCCAGGGTTTAGAATATAAGTCTGTAAAAATAGTTATTCCTTCTTATAATGCAGAAAAAATATCTCATTCTATTTTTTATACCGCAATAACCCGAGCAAAAGAGAAACTTAAAATATTTTGGAGTGCTGAAACAATGAAAGACATTGTAGAAAGTTTTGATAAAGGAAAAGTCGGACAGCGTACGCTTAAGCTAATAGAGGAAAAGTTGAAATAGTGTAATATCCTAATATCAAAAGCACATAAGGATTGAAATAAAACACCGAAAAATCAAGGCTTTTTAGCGATAATAAACTGTATTTGGCTATAGCCTAACTATCATATGCTGAGACGGTTGTATTGATGTCAAAAGCCAAAGATAGAATAACAAAAGTATAGAAAACAAGTGCTTTCCTAAAATTGCAACTTATCAAAGTCCAGGTTCCGATTCCAGGATTTTTCATTTCAGATGTTATTGGAAAACTAGTCTGCTGTGAAAAATTTCATAGGGTTGAGTTGCTGGTTTTGATATTGGAGGTGTTGAGTTGACAGTTTAGATAAATCGTATGTAGTATGGACAATTTCATTGAGTTTAAGAACTGGTCTTAATCCAACTTAACTTCCAATTCTTACTGATGTAATATTTATAAAGGCATACGAGTAAGAACTAAAATTTTTTCCCATTTCTTAATAAGTATTGATTCGTCAAAATATACAATAAGTAGGCAAAGATAAGTTGGTAATTACTGTATTCTATGGTAAATTTATGAATGTAAGATAAGGAAGAATGGCATATGAGAAAAATAAAATTAGTTGGAATGTTAGCAGTAGTTGTATTGGCATGTGGAGTTATTTTCATTCCGCTTATAAATAACTATAAAACTATATTCACTCTCTATCAGTTCCAAGGGCACAGGATTTTAAGAAGGTGTCCACGGTCTACATCACAGAAACCAAGGCGCAAATTGTTTTATATAAAAAATTAAAATCTTTCCTTGGTAAATAATCAGAGATTGACATTTAAATAAATATCACCTATTCACAAAAAAGCATAAATTGATAAAGTAGCAGTTGAAGCATTAAAATATTGAATTGTTGATTTTTAAAACAAAATCTTATTAACACTTTGATATTCTGTGTTTGTTAAAGCACAGAATTTGAATACATGTGCTGTAGATTTGATGTTGTACTAAAAAATTAGTGCCTGATTAGATATAAAAAAGTTAATATCCTCTACCCATTTACCCCCTTGTATATATCTTATCCCCCTAACTCATTCCCCCCCTTTTTTACGAATTAGCGGGATACACTTTCGTTATTTAATATAAGGGAGAAGCACTCACGCATGTTGAGACGGTCTGTCTGCTGACACGTAAAAAGCAGTGAATAAGGGATTTTCAAAGGTTTTGATAAAAAATGTTAGCTGTGCTTCTGTTCCCACAATTTAATTTTGTGGGAACATTTTTCCCCCCTCTAAGGCTTATTTTGTTTTTTTGCCAAATTATTCGACTTTTGCTAAATTGTATGTTTTTTGCTAAAAGGTTTAAATTATGCTAAATATTATACAGTCAGTTCCTTTTTAGGGTTAAAGCAATCTGTAAATGAACAAAAAATAGTGCCATCCATCAGGATGGCATCGCCTTTTATCTTAATTCAATTTCCGTATCATCTAGGAAAATAACTCTTAATGTTCCATCCTCATATATGGTTATATGACTCAAAACCTTAAGCATAAGATTTGACGGTTATAATGTCTTATATACCAACTATAAAAAATGAACTTTCACGCCAGAAAGTCCATTTTTTATTAACTATTCATAAACAGGTTCAAAATCATCAGCACCATGCCCACACAAAGGACAGGTAAAATCAACAGGCAATTCGGCTCCATTATATACATAATTACAGATTTTACAGCGCCAGCCTATTATTTTTTTATCACTTGTCTTTTTTTCAGCCTTAGGTTTAATATTACTCTGATAATATGAATAGGTTAAAGGCTCATTCCGACTAAGTACCTTTGCGTCCTCAACCTCAGCAACAAATAATGTATGACTGCCTAAATCAATACCATCAATAACTTTACAGCTTATTACAGCACAAGCCTGCCAACCCATGTATGGAATACCATTATCATCTACAGGACACTTTATATTTGCAAACTTATCTATATCCCTGCCTGACTGAAAACCAAAATGCTTTATGGTTTCAAATGTACAGCTTTTATCCAGAATACTTAATGCAAAAATACCGCTTTTCTTAATTAATTCACAAGTATAATTTGCATTAATTACAGAAATAGCCACTCTCAAGGGACTGTTTGCGACCTGCATACAGGTATTTGTTATACATCCGTTTACCTTATCACCTGACTTTGTCGCCAGCATAAAAACGCCGTATGTAATATTGTATATTGCTTTCTTATCCATAAAAACACCTCTTTAGTATTTTTTATTCTAATATTATTTTTCAAACAAAACCTTTTCAACTATTCGGGCAGCATCCTTAATACACTCCTCACAAGGACGCAGCACCTTTCCTGTTTCAGTTCCCTTTAAATCCTTACAGACAACAGAGCCGTTCCTCTCTTTAAATTCATTTAAAA
Organism: Candidatus Gallispira sp.; assembly: GCA_048359195.1. GTDB lineage: Bacteria > Bacillota > Clostridia > Lachnospirales > CAG-274 > Gallispira. The sequence goes on along the minus strand of DBGCRA010000005.1, from coordinate 7,213 downwards.
TTTCTCTTGAAAGCTTATAGGTCTGTCCCTTACTGTTTGGAAGTTCTAAATTTCCCGTACTGTTTTTAAGCCCTGCAAGTATACAAGCACCTGATACCGCACCGCAAGTGCCCTCCATATTTCCCATACCTGCCCCTAAAGCCTCTGTAAGTTTGAATATTGTTTCCTCATCCATACCGACTAAATCTGAATATGTACAGGCTACTGCCTGAGCGCAGTTATAGCCTTTATCGTGTTTTTTTATTGTTTCATCAATACGTGTTTTCATTTTAAGCCTCCTGTCAGATTACTTTATATTATAATAATACCATATCCGACACCCTATTTCAATTTAAAATCAACTATTCAAATAATTATTCATTTCTTCAATTTCTTTTTTCTGTGTTTCTATTATATTTTCAGCAAGCTTTTTTACTTCCTCTTTTTCACTGTATTTCAGTATAATTTCAGACATATCCACAGCCATTTGATGATGTTCTCTCATTCCGCTTGCAAAAACCTTATCTATACTGTCATAATTTTCACTGTGGGAATGACTGTGTTCCATCATATTAACATACTCTTCTGTATACATTCTTGAATTTTCATTGCCCGTATTTTCTGCCTTAATGGATTTAACCATATCATTCATATAATTAATTTCTTCATTCTGAGTTATGATTATATTTTCGGCAAGAGTTTTCATAGCATCATTTTTTGCACCGTATCTTAAATAACTTTCAGCCATTTCAACAGCAGATTCATGATGAGGTATCATTCCCATTAAATAGTCTCTATCGGCACTTCCGCTGTATTCCAAGCTTCCCATAGCCGCCATCATGGAGTGCATTATATTATCCTGCTCATTAATAAATTCTGTAATTTCATTATTAACATTATTATCATTTGATACTTCATTATTCTCTGATAGGTTATTGGAATTATGACTGTTGTTTCTTTTTATAAGCATTGCTGCTGCACATATAACAATTATTAATATTATAACTAAACATATTGCCCAAATAGTCCTTTTATTCATATGCATTCTCCTTTTTATTGTTGTATTATTAGTTTGTCTTAAAATTACGTAAAAAATACATTTATATTTATGTTACCATAGTGTTTACAACTATATTTTAATCTGTTTCTTTACAGTTATTAACATATTTAGTATACTAATTTTAAAGGAGATGATTTTATGAGCAGTTTTGGAGAAAATCTAAAAAAATACAGAGAAGAAAAAAATATGACACAGCAAAACCTGGCAGATAAGCTATATGTCACAAGACAGGCAATATCAAGATGGGAATGCGGAGCAAGATATCCTGATTTAATCACAACAAAAAAACTCTCTAAAATTTTAGAAGTATCTGTAGATAAACTTTTACAGGAGGAAGATATTCTAATTAATGAAGATAACAAAAAAATAACCAGAAGAAAAATAACAACCATTTTATTTATTATTACAATTATATCAAGATTATCATACACTGCAATATATTTAAAAGAATATGTTCCAAATTTATTTAATTATAATTTTAAATACATAGACAGTTTTTCTATATATGTATTTATTATGGAATTTATAAGCTGTACTTTACTGCTATTGACCGTGTTAATACCTATAATATTATTTATATTACACCTAAAGAGCAAATTGTTATCTAAACACATAGGATTATTTATTATAATATTCCTTTTAATTCAGACTTGGGGGCATTTTTCCATATTAATAAAATTTGGATATATTTTTGACATAAATATATTGGAGATTATTTATATACTATTCATAGCATTAAATATAATAATAGCTTATAAATATTTCTGCACCAATAAAATAAAAAGTCCCATACCCGTGTATATATGTATATTTATTAATTTACTTACAATTTTTTCAAAAAGTCTTTTTATATATACTTTTGTAAACGAAAACCTAATAAACATAGAAAACTATAATATGCTGTTATATTACGCTATAAGTATACTGCCAATTACTGCAAAATTTTCAGTATTTGCCCTACTTTATTATATAACACATTTATTAAGTATAGAAAGAATTATCAATAATACATAAGCCCGGGTAAAATGAACTGCCCCCAAACATTAGTATTTTATTACTAAATTTTTGGCGGCAGTTCAAAAAACCTTGGCTTATTTTTTATATAATCAGATATTTAACCAATGAAAAAACTGCCTCAAGGAAATAAATTCCTTAAGACAGTCAGTTTTAATTAGCTTTAGAAGATTTAGCGTATTCAACCGCTCTTGTTTCTCTGATAAGATTGACCTTAATGTTACCCGGATATTCAAGTTCATTTTCAATTTTCTTAGCAATATCTCTTGCCATTAATACCATATCATCATCAGATACCTTTTCAGGTACTATCATAACTCGCAACTCACGTCCTGCCTGAATTGCGAAAGATTTTTCAACTCCATTAAATGAGTCTGCAATACTCTCAAGGGACTGCAAACGCTTAATATATGTTTCAAGAGTTTCACTTCTAGCGCCGGGTCTGGCAGCAGAAATAGCATCAGCAGCCTGTACCAATACAGCAATAATAGTCTGTGGCTCAACATCACCGTGATGAGATTCAACAGCATTAATAACTGTATTAGACTCCTTATACTTTCTACATAATGCGGCACCAAGCTCAATATGTGTTCCTTCCAGATCCTGATCAATAGCCTTGCCAATATCATGCAACAAACCGGCTCTCTTTGCCAATGTTACATCCTCGCCAAGCTCAGCAGCCATAACACCACATAAATGAGAAACTTCTATAGAATGTTGTAAAACATTCTGACCATAACTGGTCCTATACTTCATCTTACCTAAAAGACGGATTAATTCAGGATGAAGACCATGCACACCTGTTTCAAATGTGGCACTGTCCCCGGCCTCTTTCATAGCAGCTTCAACCTCAGTTTTAGCCTTATCAACCATTTCCTCTATTCTTCCGGGATGAACACGACCGTCAATAATAAGCTTTTCAAGAGCAATTCTTGCAATTTCTCTCTTCATTGCTCCAAATCCTGATAAAATAACAGCTTCCGGCGTGTCATCAATAATAAAGTTAATGCCTGTTAATTGTTCTAATGTTCTAATGTTTCTGCCCTCGCGTCCAATGATTCTACCCTTCATTTCATCGTTTGGCAGATTAACTACAGATACAGTTGTTTCAGCAACATGGTCTGCAGCACAGCGCTGGATAGCATCTGCAACAATTTCCTTAGCTCTCTTGTCAGCCTCGGCCTTTGCATTAGCTTCCATTTCCTTAATCATAACAGCAGTTTCGTGTTTAACCTCACTCTTAACACTTTCAAGGATATATTCCTTAGCTTCCTCAGTAGTAAGTCCGGAGATACGCTGAAGCTCTTCAAGCTCCTTTTCTTTAAGGGATTCAATTTCCCTACGCTCATTTTCAATAGCATCAAGCTTATTGTTAAGCTGTTCCTCCTTCTTTTCAAGAGAAGCAGTTTTCTTGTCTACTGCATCCTCCTTTTGAGTGATACGTTTTTCAAGGCGCTGTATTTCATTCTTTCTGTCCTTACATTCCTTTTCAACTTCATTCTTAGTCTTTAAAGCTTCTTCTTTAGCCTCTAAAAGGACTTCTTTCTTTGTAGCCTCTGCATTTTTTCTGGCTTCAAGTTTAATGCTTTCAGCCTCTCTTTCGGCAGAGCCAATTTCTGCTTCAGCAAACTTTTTTCTGATATACTTACCAACAACTATACCAATTATAAACGAAATTAAAATGGAAGCAAAGACAATACATAACCAAATAATTGTTGATGTATTCAGTCTAGACACCTCCTATTAAATTTTCAAAGTTCAATAATAAAGCACCAGAAATCAACCCTTAGCAGCTAATTAAGGATTGAATTTCTGATTACTTTAAACATATAAAAGAATATATGTAATAATGCACATATACATATATCCCTTATTTACATATCTATTTTATTACTTTTTAGGCAAATTGTCAAGTATATACACCCTTAAATTCGACTTTTCTCTATTTCATAATAATCAAATCTTGAGGTAACTATTTTATTAAGTTCAATACTTACTTTAAAATTATTCTCTATAAGTTCTGCGCCTTTCATAAGAGCGTCAATTACGGCAGAATTTGATGAAACCTTTATTTTGTTATAAATGGTTGTAAGGGCAATGTTTATAATTTCATTGTTAATGGAATCAGCAACACATAATATATCCTTTACCCTTCCAAGTCCGTCACACATAGGGCATTTGTGATAAATATATCTGCTTAACGGCTTTCTCTGTTTCTGCCTTGTAAGCTGCATAAGTCCAAGTTCTGTCATACCCACAATATGAGTTTTAATTCTGTCCCTGTTAAGCTCACTTTTAAGCACATTATATAACACATCATTTTCACCCTTATCCGCCATATTGATAAAGTCAATTACAATCATACCATTCAGATTTCTCAATCTTATCTGCCTTGCTATTTCAACAGCAGCCTCCTTATTTATCTTCAAATTATCTTTAATTTTGGTGGATTTACCGCTGTTTACATCTATTACCGTCATAGCCTCGGTTTCATCAATAACAATGTATCCTCCACAGTCAAGCCATATTTTTCGATGAAAAAGTTTTTCTATTTGGCTTTCAATTCCATACTCCATAAATAATGGCACATTGCTGCTATGAAGCATGATATTTTCATACTTACATTTTATATTTTCATATTCCACACTGTCATTTATTACTATTTGGCAATCATCACCGCCAATATCCCTTATAATTTTACTTAAAGGGTCAAGCTCTTTGTAAATTAAAGCAGGAGCTTTTGTATATTTTCCTTTGTTTAGTAATGACTCTAAAAGCTCAATGGAATTTTTAACATCAATTTCTATTTTGTCATATTCCTCATTGCCACAGTTAGTTCTCATTACAAAGCTGTATCCTGTTTTAACATACCTTTTGGCTATTGCTTTTAAATTTTCCCTTATAACATCATCTGTTATTTTTCTTGAAACACCTGTTTCTCCATTATCCTTAACCGCAACACAGTATTTTCCGGCAATACCTATATTAGTTGTTGCAACAGCACATTTTTCATCATAAGCTTCCTTTAAAATCTGAATAACTATATCCTGTCCGCATTTAATATTTTGGGTATTCTCTATTTCTCCATTATCATTAAGCTGAAGAAATACAGGCTTATCCTGCCCAATATTAATAAACGCAATATGAGAAGGCAGAATTTTATCAACTCTGCCTGCAAATATATCTCCAACACAAGCCTTATTTTCCTTATCCTGCAAAATAAGCTCACTAAGTTTTCCATTTTCAGTTAATGCTGCCCTGTAATAAGGCGAAAAGCAGTCTACATAAATTCTTCTTCCAGACATAATGGCAACAAATCTCCCTTATGGTCAGTATATAACGTTCCTCTTAAAATATCAATTTTTTCAAACCTAAACTCTACACCAAGTTTTGAGTAAATATATTCAAGAAGCACATCAATTTTCAGATTGCCCTGACTTCCTGTTGCAATGTTAGTATAAATTTCTGTTTTATCCCCATCATTGTCAATAAATATAGTCTTTATTAAAGGTCTTATATTTACTGTCTTGGTTTTCTTTTTAACAGTTCTTTCAATATTAATTTCCTCAGATGACATAATTTCATCAACTATTTTTTGTATGTTTTCATACTTTTCATCAAGGGTTACACAGTAATCAGCATAGGAAATGGCAGCAGCACAATTTTCAGCTCTAAATTCAAGCTCAATTACCTGCAAAATATCTATGCCCTCAGGCAAATTGCTATTAAGCCTTTCTTTTATTTCATCACAGTCCATTTTTTCAGTAAGCTGAATATCAAGAACCTCACCTACACTGCTTACGCCAAGAGCAAGAGGTACTGCAAATGTAGTAAGCTGATGAGGATTAAATCCCCGGGAATGTCCTATTGGAATACCTGCTCTTTTAAATGTTCTTTGGAAAAATTTAAGCAAATCAAGATGACCTATATATATCATTCTGTCTGTCTTTGAAAATTCAAGTCTATACTTAATATTAGTATTTACTACTTCCCGGCTATTCAAAGCAAACACCTCCTCCAAACTGTGCCGCACCGCAGCCTGCACACTGCTTTCTGCAGTTAGGTGTAACAGTTGCCGCCTTAGCTTTCTCCATTTCCTTTATAAAGAAATCCTTGCTGACGCCAATGGAAATATGATCCCATGGTAATATTTCTTCATAGCTTCTTTCTCTGTTAGCATAAAATTCCTTGGAAACACCTGTATCCTCAAAAGCCTGCATCCATGCATCATACTTAAAAAGCTCACTCCAGCTGTCAAACTTAGCACCAAACTGCCAAGCTCTGTAAATCACCTTTCCAACGTTTCTGTCACCTCTTGCAAGTACACCTTCAAGAGAGCTTAACTCAGGCTCGTGATAATTATATTTAACCTGTTTTCTGGTCATACTTGTCTTAACAAATTTCTGCTTTCTCATAAACTCATCAACAGTTGACTGTGCAGACCACTGAAAAGGAGTAAAAGGCTTAGGCACAAAACAGGCAGAACTTACAGTAACGGAAATAGGTCTCCCCTTTCTTTCCTCCTTAGGTATTTCAAAAAACTTTTCAACAATAGCGTTTGAAAGATGTACTATACCAAGTAAATCATCATCGGTTTCGGTAGGCAGTCCAACCATAAAATAAAGCTTAACCCTTGTCCAGCCTCCCGAAAATGCAAGAGCACAGCCATTTAATATTTCCTCCTCTGTAATGCCCTTGTTAATTACATCTCTCAATCTCTGAGTGCCTGCCTCAGGAGCAAATGTAAGACCCGATTTTCTTACAGCCTGTACTCTTTCCATAAGGTCAAGAGAAAATGCATCTATTCTTAATGAAGGCAAAGAAATGCTTACACTGTCCTTTGCATAATTATCAATTAAACCATTAGCCAAATCCACAAAACTTCTGTAATCACCTGTTGAAAGACTTGTAAGGCTTATTTCCTCGTGACCTGAATTTTTAATTAAGGAATCAGCAAGACATATAAGTTTATCACAGCTTTTTTCTCTTACAGGTCTGTAAACATAACCTGCCTGACAAAAACGACAGCCCCTTATACATCCTCTGAAAACTTCAAGGGTAACTCTGTCATGTACCGTTTCAATCAAAGGAACAAGCTGCTTTTCGGGATAAAAGGCTGTGTCCATATCCTTAACAATAACCTTTTTAATTACATTAGGT
>DBGCRA010000004.1:0-35260 GCA_048359195.1 Candidatus Gallispira sp. | reverse complement strand
AATCGTGAACTGCACCAACTAATGGAATGTTGTTATCCTTCATATACTCTATTGTCTTTGGAAATGTATCATCATTTTCGCATTCTACATAAATATATTCATAACCAGGAATAATCCACTTTGTCCAACCACTGGGCGCTTCTGCATCATCAACACATTCCACTCCTGCAAGATAAAGTCCTTTGTTAAAATTCTCCCATGGTTTAAAAGAACGGGAAAAATCAGACATTGCTCCCCATATTCCAACTATATTTCCATTTTCATCTTTCTTTGCCAAATGCTTGACTTCTTCAAAATAAAGATTTGCGTTATCCCATAACTCTTGTACAAAAATCTCCCCATCTGATGTGGAACCTTCCTTACCAATTACTACAAAAGAATCTTTAACACACTTATTTATTTTCACAATATTACCTCCATAATTACATACTAATATTCCGATACTTTCTTAATATGCACAAAGCCCTGTCAATATCATAATCGTTGGGGTTCACTATTTCTGCCCGATTTGACAGTCCGCAAATGCGGCGAGGCTCATTGCCAAAATAAACCCTTCGATTATTAGGACATTTACATAATCTTTCAGGAAACTGATTTTTAAACCATTGAAATAACTCGTAGTCTTCCTCACATAAAATCTTTGAAAACTCATTAATATTCTGAAAATGGTTGAAATAAATACACAACATGAAGTATTCGTTATCCGCATAGAAGCCGCATATATTTTTCCCCTTGTATGCATACTCAATAGGACTTTTCTATTATTTTGCATTCTTTTTCTTGTGTATATTTCTTAAAGGCTTTCTCTTTTTACCACCCTGCTCTGACTTTTTAGGCTTATTATTAAAATTCTTAGCTTTGTTATCTCGCCTTGGTCTTATTAAGCAATTTTTGTCAAAGCCTATCAAATCCGTTCTTCCTGCCTTATGGAGTGCCTCACTTACAAGGTCATAATTTCTTGGCAGTCTGTACTGAATTAAAGCCCTCTGCATAGCCTTTTCATGTGGAGTTTTAGGCACATAAACCTCTTTCATATCCCTTGGGTCAAGCCCTGTGTAAAACATACAGGTAGAAAGAGTACCCGGAGTAGGATAAAAATCCTGTACCTGTTCAGGCATATAGCCTAAATCTCTCAAATATTCCGCAAGCTCCACAGCCGCCTTTAAATCACTGCCCGGATGGGAACTCATTAAATAAGGCACAAGATACTGCTCCTTACCAATTTTTTTATTTATTTCATAAAATTTTTTCGTAAATCTGTCGTAAACCTGTCTTGAAGGCTTACCCATTTTGTTAAGAACTCTTGGAACAACGTGTTCGGGAGCAACCTTAAGCTGACCGCTTACATGATACTTGCAAAGTTCATTAAAGAATGTCTCATCCTTGTCATATATAAGATAATCATATCTTATACCTGAACGAACAAATACCTTTTTAACTCTAGGTATTTTTCTCAGCTTTCTTAACAGCTTAACATAGTCACTGTGGTCAACATTTAAGTTTTTGCAGGCATCAGGGAAAAGACACTGCCTGTTCTTACAAGCACCCTTTGTAAGCTGCTTATCACAGGCAGGCTGTCTGAAATTGGCAGTAGGTCCGCCAACATCGTGAATATATCCCTTAAAATCAGGCTCCCATGTAATTTGCTCTGCCTCACGAAGTATTGACTGATGACTTCTTGCCTGAATTACTCTGCCCTGATGAAAGGCAAGAGCACAGAAATTACAGCTTCCAAAGCACCCCCTGTTGCTTATAATACTGAATTTAACCTCTTCAATAGCAGGTATACCGCCCTTTTCCTCATACATTGGGTGATAATTTCTCATATAAGGAAGTCCATAGCTGTAGTCAAATTCAGACTGAGTAAGAGGAAGTGAAGGCTTGTTCTGTACCACATAACAATCATTATAAGGTTCTACCAATATTTTGGCAGTAACAGAATCCGTATTTTCATATTGCTTTAAAAAGCCCTCTGCATATATTTTTTTATCCTTAGAGCTGTCCTTATAATGAGGCAGCTCAACATAATCTTCATATATGTTTTCAAGGGTCTTTGTCTTATAAACTGTTCCCCTTACAAATGTAATATCCTTAGCCTCTATACCGCTGTCAAGAGCCTCGGCAAGCTCTACAATCTGATGCTCACCCATACCGTACATTAAAATATCTGCCTGAGAGTCCAACAGTATAGAACGTCTTACCTTATTATCCCAGTAATCATAATGAGAAAGTCGTCTTAAACTTGCCTCAACACCACCAATCATAATTGTAACGGAATTGCCGTAAGCCTCTCTTATTTTCTGACAGTAGACTATAGTTGCCCTGTCAGGTCTGTGACCGCCCTCACCGCCGGGAGAATATAAATCCCTGTCCCTTTTCTTTTTGGCAACGGAATAGTGATTAACCATAGAATCAATATTTCCTCCGCTTACAAGAAAGGCTAGCCTTGGCTTTCCAAACTTAGTAAAGTCATTAGTTGTCCTCCAGTCAGGCTGGGGAATTACACAAACCCTGTATCCCTTGCTTTCAAGCATTCGTGTAATAATAGCCGCACCAAAGGAAGGGTGATCAACATAAGCATCACCGCATACATATATAAAGTCAGGCTGTTCCCAGCCTCTTTTTTTCATATCTTCAACAGTTACGGGTAAAAAATCCATTATTGCACCAACTTTCTGATCAAAACGCAAGCATTTTTAGCAATTAATTTTAATTCAACCAACTGGGCAGATACTTATTCTTTAATCTGCCCTTCTGCACCTTTCCCCAGCCAAGAGGATAACCATTAACACAAACCAAAGCCCAACCGTCATTACAATCGACAGCAAAACTTTCACCTCTCATATATCTTGAAAGATTTTCGTCCTCTAAATCAAAATCAATACTCAATTTAACATCTTCCTTTTTCAGGGTCATAGCAAAAGCCTGACTTGGTTCAAATCTGTTTTTCTTACAATCTCCAAGATACAAGCCGCTTCTTTTAACCCTGATACCGCTTAAATCAAGACAATAAGGGACAGCAAAAAGACTTTCCTTATGCAATACAAGGTTGTCATTTATTTCAATATTCATACTGTTTTTCATAAAGTCAAAATAATCATTAAGGAGCTTTTTAGGTGCGGTTTTATCCTGTGGAGGCTGAATTTGCATATCTGTTCCTTTTTTATGCAGCAGACAAAAGAAATGTCCTTCACCCTTTACCTTATAGGGAATTAATCTGCCGCATTTTTTAAGCTCCTCACTTCCATTTTCAACCCAATCAGGTCTGCCGTCAATAAATCCTCCCCTTTTGTCGAAATCCATAAGCTCAAAGTCAGGATTTTCATTTAAAAATTCCTGAATCATACCCTCGTCCTCTTCAGGAGCAAATGTACAGGTTGAATAAGCAATAATACCGTCACCGCTTAAAAGCCTTGCCGCAGCCTTTAAAATACTTCTCTGCAAACCACAGCAAAATTCAGTCTTGTGAGTTTCCCAGCTTCTTACAGATGCCTCATCCTTTCTGAACATACCCTCTCCGCTGCATGGAGCGTCTACAATAATTCTGTTAAAAAATCCTTCAAATCGTTCAGCCAATTTAGTCGGGTCCTCATTTGTAATTATAGCATTAGGCACACCACTAAGTTCAATATTCTTTAATAGTGCCATACATCTTGATGCACTTATGTCATTGCTTACAATTATGCCTTGTCCCTTTAGCTTTGCAGCTACTTGAGTACTTTTACCTCCCGGTGCAGCACATAAATCAATTACCCTGTCCCCGGGTTTAACAGGCAGCATAGCACCTGTTGACATTGCCGAAGGCTCCTGAATATAAAACAAACCTGCATTATAAAACGGATGCTTTGCAGGTCTTACATTTTCCCCATCGTAATAAAAGCCTTCCTTACACCAAGGCACATTATCTAATTTCCAGTCAACACTATTCTTTAGCTCCTCAGATGTTATTTTAAGAGTATTTGCTCTTAAACCGTATAATCTCGGCTCATTAAAACTTTCAATATAGGCATCGAATTCATCGCCTAAAAGTTTTTTCATTTTATCTGTATATTCCTGTGGTAAATTCATATTAAAACCTCATTTTGTCAATAAAAATACTTATTTATTATATCTTAACATTTTATCTTGCCAATATCAATTGAAAAAACAAAAAAAATATTGTATACTAAAATAAATATATGAATTGGAGGTTGAATATGGCAAAACAGATATGGAAGCCGGGCACAATTTTATATCCGGTACCCGTAGTTATGGTTAGCTGCGGCGATATGGAAAACAGTAACATAATAACAATAGCATGGACAGGCACAATAAATACAAATCCTGCCATGACCTATATTTCAGTACGCCCTGAAAGACATTCCTACAATATTATTAAGGAAAAAGGCGAATTTGTAATTAACGTAACCACAGAGGAGCTTGTTAAAGCAACGGACTGGTGCGGAGTAAGAAGCGGCAAAGATTATGACAAATTTAAGGAAATGGGACTTACTAAGGAAAAAGCACCCCACCTTGACTGCCCTATTATTGCAGAAAGTCCTATTTCTATTGAATGTAAAGTTAAGGAAATATTAGAGCTTGGCACACATCATGTATTTCTGGCTGAAATATTAGGTGCATTAGCTGACAAAAAATATATGGATGAAACAGGCAAATTTGACTTTGAAAAGTCAAAACCAATATGCTATTCTCACGGAGAATATTTCGGATTAGGAAAGAAATTCGGTAAATTCGGATATTCTGTTGAAAAGAAAAAAACTAAGGAAAAAAGGAAGAAGAAAAATGAACAAAAAGCAGCAAAAGGTTGATTTGGTTAAATATTGGAAATATATGTTTTTAGGCTATATGATGCTTGCATTTATAATACTTGTGCATTTTATGCAGCTTTCGGAATGGTGGCTTGTTCCTGCATTTTTTCTATATCTTATTGTAAGTGCCATTGTATGCCATAACTATGTTTTGGGTATGATTGGCAATATGTATTACTTTTTCAGAAAGCCCGATAAAGCAAAGGAATTTTACACAATAGCAGTAAAGAGAAACACAAGAAATGTCAAGGCACTTTATAATTATGCCTTAGATGCTTTACACGAAGGCAGAGCCGAGGAAGCGTTAAAGGTATTTCAAAGAGCAGAAAGAATAAATACAAAGGTACTTTTTGAAAAACTCATACCCCTTGCAATATCAAGCTGCTACTGGGTATTAGGTGATATTGACAAAGCAATAGCCACCATTGAGGATTTACAGAAAAAATTTAATTATATAAATCCAAACACCCTTACTACTCTTGCTTATTTTTATCTTTTAAAAAAGGATTTTGACAAGGCGGAAGAACTTACAAATAAAGCACTTACAGACAATGAGGCATATGCTCCTGCTTGGGATAATCTGGGACAGATCTATTTCACAAAGGGAGATAACAAAAAGGCAAAGGACTATTTTGAAAAAGCTCTCAACTACAGAGAGTCTATGACAGAAAGCCTTTACTATATGGGGCTTATTTCAAAAGCTGAAGGTGATATTAATAAGGCTAAGGAATATTTTGAAAAGGCAAATAATGGCTATATTTCAGCATTAAGTACCGTTAAAAGAGATGATATTGAAAAAGAGTTAATGGAGCTATGAAAAGTTGTACAAAATTGGGTGCAGTTACTATACTGCACCCAATTTTGTACAACAATAAAAAAAGTGCTGCTATGCAACACTTTTTTTATGTGAATTATTAAACTAATTCAATAATTACTTCCATAGCACCATCGCCACGTCTCTGACCAATCTTAACGATTCTGGTGTAACCACCGTTTCTGTCAACGTACTTTGGAGCAATTTCATCAAATAACTTGTTAGCCATATTTACAGTAACAGTATTTGCTCTCTTCTTCTTGCCGTCAGCAGGAACTTCAACTACAGGATAAAGAACGCTTAAAATCTTTCTTCTTGCGTTTAACTTACTGGGCATATCCTTCTTAATAGTCTTTTCAACAGACTCGCCGCCCTTCTTAGAAGTTACTGTAACTTCCTCAAAGTTATCCTTTTCCTTAACAGCAATAGTAATTAACTTTTCAGCAAGCCTTCTGATTTCTTTAGCCTTAGCTTCAGTTGTCTTAATCTTGCCATGGTATAATAAATTAGTAACCTGATTACGTAATAAAGCCTTTCTCTGGCTAGATGTACGGCCAAGCTTTCTATATTCAGCCATTGCTAATCCTCCTTAATTAATCCTCGTTTGGACTTAAGCTTAAACCAAGCTCATTCAACTTGTTAAGTACTTCCTCTAAAGACTTACGTCCGAGATTACGTACCTTCATCATATCATCTTCAGTCTTTCTTGTTAAATCCTCAACAGTATGGATACCTGCTCTCTTTAAGCAGTTGTAAGAACGAACAGTTAAGTCTAATTCCTCAATTGTCTGCTCAAGAACCTTTTCCTTAGTACCTACTTCTTTTTCAACAAGAATTTCTGCATTCTTTGCACTATCAGATAAGTCTACAAACAGGCTAAGATGCTCATTTAAAATCTTAGCGCCTAAGCTTACAGCTTCGTCAGGAGCAATAGTACCATCAGTCCAAACTTCAAAAGTAAGCTTATCATAGTCTGTAATCTGACCTACTCTGGTATCCTCAACCTTAAAATTTACTCTTCTTACAGGAGTATAAAGTGAGTCTACAGGTATCATTCTAAGGGGTTGGTCAGCCCTCTTGTTTTTAGAAGCTTCAACGTAGCCACGACCCTTTGTAATTGTAATCTCCATAAAGAGCTTACTGTCAGCACCACCGCTTAAAGTAGCAATGTGCAAATCAGGATTAAGAATTTCAATATCAGAATCAACTCTGATATCACTTGCCTTAACCTCACAGTCACCTGATGCATCAATATAAGCAATCTTTGGCTCATCGCCCTCGCTATTAACCTTAATAGCAAGATTTTTGAGATTTAATATAATTTCGGTTACATCTTCCTTAACGCCCGGAATAGGACTAAATTCATGAAGAACACCATCAATCTTTACGTTGCTTACTGCAGCGCCGGGTAAAGATGAAAGCAATATTCTTCTTAAAGAATTACCAAGAGTTGTACCATAGCCTCTCTCGAGAGGTTCAACAACGAAGCAACCGTACTTATCATTCTTTTCAGTAATTTCGATACGAGGTTTCTCAAATTCAAACACTCAGCCCAACCTCCTTAATAGTTATCTATATAATTTACCACAATGTTTAATAACAGTAACAACAAGCAATATATAATTGAATTTTTATTACTTAGAATACAACTCGACAATAAGAGTCTCGTTTACAGGTAAATCTAACTGCTCTCTCTTAGGTAAAGCATTTACGCTACCCTTAAGATTAGCCTGGTCAGCAGATAACCACTCAGGAACGATACGAGAAGAAGTTACTTCGAGAACATCCTTGAATCTCTGTAAATCCTTCTTAGTTTCCTTAATTTCGATAACATCGCCAACCTTTAAAGTAATTGATGGAATGTTAGTCTTCTTGCCATTAACAGTTACAAGATTATGTCTAACGATCTGTCTAGCTTCCTTTCTAGTACGACCATAGCCTAATCTGTATACAACGTTATCAAGTCTTAACTCAAGAAGCATAAGTAAGTTCTCACCTGTGATGCCGGACATCTTATCAGCCTTCTTGTATAAGTTTCTGAACTGCTTTTCAAGAACACCGTAGATAAACTTAACCTTCTGCTTTTCCTTTAACTGAACGCCGTATTCACTTAACTTACGCATATTTCTCTTACGCTTGCCTAACTTCTTAGATGAACCAAGAACGCTAGGTTCGATGCCTAAGTATCTACATCTTTTAATGATAGGACCGATTTCTCTAGCCATTAAATAGTACCTCCAATATATATTTCAATAAAACGGAAATTAAACTCTTCTTCTCTTAGGTGGTCTACAACCATTGTGTGGAACAGGAGTTACATCCTTAATCATAGTTACATCAAGACCTGCAGCCTGTAAAGCTCTGATTGCAGCTTCTCTTCCGCTGCCGGGACCCTTTACAAATACTTCAACAGTCTTTAAACCATATTCCTTTGCAGCACCGGCAGCCTTTTCAGCAGCCATCTGAGCAGCATAAGGAGTAGACTTCTTAGAACCTCTGAAACCTAACTCACCGGCACTTGCCCAAGATAAAGCACCCCCGGCAGCATCTGTAATAGTTACAATTGTATTATTAAAAGTTGACTGTATATGAGCCTGACCACGTTCAACAACTCTTCTGTCGCGACGTCTACGGCCGGCAGCTTTCTTCACTGTCTTCTTAGCCATTTAATTTTACCTCCTTAAATCAATAACAAAAGATAAATTGATTATTTCTTCTTATTCGCAACAGTTCTTCTGGGACCTTTTCTGGTTCTTGCGTTTGTCTTAGTCTTCTGACCTCTTACAGGAAGACCCTTTCTGTGACGAATACCTCTGTAGCATCCAATTTCAACAAGACGCTTAATGTTTAAAGCGATCTCTCTTCTCAAGTCACCTTCTACAGTCTGAGATTCAGCAATAATATCTCTAATCTTTGCTACCTCATCATCTGTAAGATCTCTTACTCTGGTATCAGGATTAACGCCTGCTTCAGCTAAAATTCTGTTAGCACTGGCTCTGCCAATACCATATACATAAGTAAGACCAATTTCAACACGCTTTTCTCTAGGTAAATCTACACCAGCGATACGAGCCATAATTGCACCTCTTTCTTAAATAGTATTTTTTATTATAGTTACTATGTGAAAATAAAATTTTCACGAGGTGTAATATTTATCTCAACAAATTTTTATCAGGGCAGCCGCGTCCTGATAACAGTCATCGGGCCTTCAAGGGGAATTAACCCTCTTAAACCATAAAATATAGAGTCAAAATAAACATTCACCAAGATAAAAGTATACCACAGGTATACCCTAAAATCAAGAATTTAATTGTAAATTTTTTGTGAATTTTATTAACAATTAAATAATTTATATATAAAGCTTATCCCTTATATCATATTCAAACCAACTTACCTAATCAGCCAAAAAGACAGGGCTATTAACCCTGTCTCTGCTTATGCTTTGGGTTTTCGCAGATTACTCTGACAGCACCCTTTCTCTTAATTACTCTACACTTTTCACACATTGGTTTTACAGATGGTCTTACCTTCATTGTTCATTCTCCTTTCTCACTTTGCCTCTCCAAGTAATTCTGCCCTTAGTTAAATCATAAGGTGACATTTCAATTTTAACACTGTCGCCCGGTATAATTCTTATAAAGTTCTTTCTTAACTTACCTGAGAGATGAGCAATAATCTTATGTCCATTGTCCAGTTCAACCTGGAACATAGCGTTTGGAAGCTTTTCTAGGACAGTGCCTTCAACCTCAATTACATCGTCCTTTGCCAAGGCTCTCTACCTCCTTCAGAATCCATTAAATCTCGTCGTTATACTTTGCCAGAGCTTTCCTTATATCGGAATCAAGAATATACAACTTACCTTCAAGCTTGACTTTAATATCTTCATCAATCTTTTTAGTAATCTGAATGTGAATTTTCTTCTTTTTCTTTGGTTTTTCCAACTTCCTCAAATCGCCGTCAACGATAAATACATAGTCATCATTATAATCATATACAATAAAAGCTCTGCCCTTATCTCTGCCGCTTTTTGAGAAAACTATCTGACCCTTTGAATACATTCTTTCACCCCTATTTTCCTAAGGTTAAAAGCTCAGGCTCACCATCAGTAATGAGAACCGTATTTTCATAATGGGCGGCAAGGCTTCCATCTCTTGTTACAACAGTCCAACCGTCACTTAACTGCTTAACCTTGTAACTGCCCTGATTAACCATTGGTTCAATAGCCAATGTCATACCCTTTATGAGCTTGGGACCACGCTTACCAAACCTGTAGTTCGGTACATTAGGGTCCTCATGCATTTCTCTTCCGATGCCATGCCCTACATAATCACGAACTACCGAAAATCCATTTGCCTCTACATAATCCTGTATAGCACCTGATATTTCAGATAGATGATTACCACTTTTTGCATATTTTATACCTCTGAAAAAGCTTTCTCTTGTTACATCAATAAGCCTTTGCGCCTCAGCCGATATTTTGCCTACTGCAAAGGTTCTTGCCGCATCACCGTGAAAACCTTTAATATACGCACCCGTGTCAATGCTTATTATGTCACCCTCCTGCAAAACTCTTTTGCCCGGAATGCCATGAATAATTTCATTATTAACTGATGCACATATTGAGGCCGGATAACCATATAGACCTTTAAAGGAAGGAACTGCACCCTGTGCTCTGATATATTCCTCAGCAATCCTATCTAAATCCTTAGTAGTCATGCCCGGCTTTAACTCTTTTTCAAGGAGATTAAGTGTTTCACCGGTAATTCTACCAGCAATTCTCATTGCCTCTATATGTGTTTCTTTCTTAATCTTTATAGACATTACTCAATACCCTCTAACGCACTGCATACGTTGTTAAATATCTCATCAATGTCGCCTACACCACCGGTCTTTAACAAAATACCCTGCTTATCGTAATAATCAATAACAGGAGCAGTTGTTTCGTGGTATACCTTTAATCTGTTTACAACAGTTTCTTCATTGTCATCCTTACGCTGAATAAGAGATTCACCACATTCATCACACTTACCTTCAACTTTTGGAGGATTGTATGATACGTGATACATCTTACCGCACTTTGGACAGCTTCTTCTGCCTGACATTCTATCAACAATAACAGCATCGTCAACCTCATAGCAGATTACCTTATCAAGGCTGCCTACTATATCATTTAAACCTTCAGCCTGAGCCACATTTCTTGGATATCCGTCTAAAATATAGCCCTTCTTACAGTCATCAGCCTTAATTCTTTCAGCCAACATAGCTGAAACAATATCGTCTGATACAAGTCCGCCGGCATTTATAATTTCACTGACCCTCTTACCAAGCTCTGTACCCTGCTTAATCTGTTCTCTTAACAAATCGCCTGTTGAAATATGAGCAATATCATACTTCTTTGAAAGCATTTTAGCTTGAGTACCCTTGCCTGCTCCGGGACAGCCAATAAGCACTAATTTCATTATTATTGCATCCCCTTATACTTGTTCCCCCGACAAATGTCAGGGGAACACAAGCTATAATTAATTAATTCAAGAATCCCTTATAATGTCTCATCAATAACTGAGTTTCCAACTGCTTAATCAATTCAAGTGCAACACCTGAAACGATAAGTAAAGTTGTACCTCCAAAGCCCATATTTATACCTGTTACCCACTGAAGTACAATAGGTACTAAAGCGATAATGGCGTAAGTTATAGCACCGATTAAAGAAATTCTATCGACAATATTCTGAATATAATCAGATGTTGGCTTACCCGGTCTGATACCCGGTACAAAGCCACCGCTCTTCTTCATATTTTCTGCAACTTCTACTGAATTGAATGCAAAAGAAGTATAGAAGAATGTGAAACAGAATATAAGTATTACGTAAATAATTGTACCAACAGGTAAAAATCCTCTGCTTACAGGGATAAAGCACTTTGAAAAATGCTGGAAGCTTAACAAATTGCTTAACCATGTAAGGAATGAATTATTGAAAAGCTGGTTTATAGTCTGTGGGAACTGTAAAAGTGAAATAGCAAAGATAATTGACATAACACCTGCAATATTTACCTTAACAGGAATGTATGTAGACTGACCGCCTACCATTCTGTTGCCCACAAGCTTCTTTGAATACTGAACAGGAATTCTTCTTTCACCATCCTGAACAATAATTACAAATGCCATTACTACTACTAAAATAACAAGAATAACAGCTACCTTTACCCAGCCCATAGCACTACCCTGAGCACTAACAGCTAAATTCTTAACACCATCATCAAGATTCTGAAGAATGTTGGCAAAGATAATGAAAGAAGCACCGTTGCCGATACCAATTTCAGTTAATTTTTCACCTAACCACATAATAAAGATAGTACCTGTAACCATTGAGATTAAACCAACGATATACACTAACCAGTTAGGATTTGTAAATGCAGTATGAACTGTGTAAACCTGACCTGCACCCTGAAGTACAGCTAATATAACAGCAGCATATCTTGTCATCTGAGATATTTTCTTTCTGCCTTCTTCGCCATCCTTCTGAATCTGCTCTAACTTAGGAATAGCAACAGTTAAAAGCTGCATAATGATAGAAGCATTGATATAAGGTCCAATGCCCATAGCAAATATTGTACCATAGTTACCGCCGGTGATAAGAGAATACAAAGTATTCTGATTATCACCATTAGCCAACTGATTAATATCAAGACCGGGAATTGGTAAATGAGTACCAATTCTAATAAGGAACAACACTAAGAGCATATATAAAATCTTAGTTCTAATGTCCTTTACTGTGAATGCATTACGAAGTATACTAAACATTAGATCACCTCAGCTTTTCCGCCAGCGGCCTCAATCTTTTCCTTTGCAGAATTGCTGTAGTAATTAACCTGAACATTAAGTTTCTTAGTAACCTCACCGTTACCTAAAATCTTTACACCATCTCTTGCATTAGAGATAATACCCTTATCCATTAATGCCTCAACAGTAACGTCAGCACCATCTTCAAATCTATCATTTAAAAGACTTAAGTTTATAGCAACAATGTTCTTAGAATTAATGCACTTAAAACCTCTCTTAGGGATTCTTCTGTAAAGTGGCATCTGACCACCTTCAAAACCGGGTCTTACACCACCGCCTGAACGAGCGTTCTGACCCTTATGACCCTTACCGGCAGTCTTACCATTACCTGAACCGTGACCTCTACCTCTTCTGAATTTGTTAGATGTAGAGCCCTCAGCCGGCTTTAATTCATTTAAAAACATTAGGACACACCTCCTTAAAATTAAATTTCTTCAACCTTAACCAAGTGTCTTACCTGATTAATCATACCTCTTATTGCAGCATTATCCTGCTGCTCTACAACAGCATGAAGCTTCTTTAAACCAAGAGCCTCAACTGTCTTTCTGTGCTTAGGGATTGCACCGATTGTAGACTTAACTAATGTAATTCTTAACATCTCAATATTCCTCCCTTATTAGCCCAAAATTTCTTCTACAGTCTTACCACGAAGTCTGGCAACCTTCTCAGGAGAAGTAACATTAGCCAAACCCTCAAGTGTAGCATTAACAACATTCTTCTTATTTCTTGAACCTAAAGACTTTGCTCTAATGTTCTTAATACCTGCTAATTCAAGTACGGCTCTTGCAGGACCGCCTGCGATAATACCTGTACCTTCAGCAGCAGGCTTTAAAAGTACGCTTGAGCTGCCATACTTACCGTAGATTTCATGATATATACTATTGTTTTCGTTTCTCTCAACGTAAACGATATTCTTGATAGCATCTTCCTTACCCTTACGGATTGCATCCGGAATTTCGATAGCTTTACCAATACCAACGCCTACGTGACCGTTACCGTCGCCTACTACAACCAAAGCAGAGAAACGCATTGTACGACCACCCTTAACAGTCTTTGTTACTCTCTTAATTGTAACAACATTATCCTTTAAATCAAGGGTACTTACATCGATTTTAGTTTTCACGTTTTTCCCTCCTTAATTAGAACTGAAGACCTGCTTCTCTGGCAGCATCGGCTAAAGCCTGAATCTTACCATGATATACAAATCCGCCTCTGTCGAATACTACTGTTGTAATACCCTTTTCAAGTGCCTTCTTAGCTACAGCTTCACCAACAGCCTTAGCAGCCTCAACGTCATTAGTCTTAGCAAGCTTAGACTTGATGTCAGCTTCCATAGTAGAAGCAGCACAAAGTGTATTACCTACTGTATCATCAATGATCTGTGCATAAATATGCATATTTGATCTAAATACTGCCAATCTTGGCTGTTCAGCTGTACCGGAGATCTTATTACGTAATCTGTAATGTCTTTTAGCTCTGGCATCTGAACGTGATGGCTTTCTAATCATCTCACATTCACTCCTTTATTACTTCTTACCTGTCTTACCAACTTTACGTCTGATTGTTTCAGTTGAGTACTTGATACCCTTGCCCTTGTATGGCTCCGGTGGTCTCTTAGTTCTGATTTCTGCAGCGAACTGACCAACCTTTTCCTTGTCAATACCTTCAACAATAATCTTGTTGTTACCTTCAAGCGTAGTTGTAATGCCCTCCGGGTCAATCATCTCTACAGGGTGAGAATAACCAAGTGTCAATGTAAGCTTGTTACCTGACTTAGCAGCTCTGTAACCAACACCGTTGATTTCAAGCTCCTTCTTATAACCATTAGTAACACCTTCAACCATATTGGCAATAAGTGTTCTTGTCAAACCGTGTAACTGCTTATATCTCTTTAAATCGCTGGGTCTAGTTACTGTAACCTCAGTAGCTGTAACCTCGATTGTTAAGTCATCAACTAACTTACGAGTTAAAGTACCCTTAGGTCCCTTAACAGTAATTACGTTACCATCCTCAAGCTTAACTTCAACGCCAGCCGGAATAGCAACAGGTAATTTACCTATACGTGACATATAATTTACCTCCTTCTATTACCATACGTAAGCGATTACTTCGCCGCCAACGCCGAGCTTTCTAGCTTCCTTATCAGTGATAACACCCTTGTTTGTAGAAACAATAGCTGTACCCATACCACCTAAAACTCTTGGTAACTCATCTCTGTTAGCATAAACTCTAAGACCGGGCTTAGAAATTCTCTTAATACCGGAGATAACCTTTTCATTCTTATCTACGCCGTACTTAAGAGTAATGTGCATAGTCTTCTTTACGCCGTCTTCTATAATTTCATAACCTGCAATATAGCCTTCATTTGTAAGGATGTTAGCGATTGCCTCCTTCATCTTGCTTGAAGGTACATCTACAGTATCGTGCTTAGCAGTGTTTGCATTTCTAATTCTAGTGAGCATATCTGCAATTGGATCACTCATTGACATTTCAAAATCCTCCTTTCAAATTACCAGCTAGCCTTCTTAACACCGGGGATTTCACCCTTGTAAGCTAATTCACGGAAGCAAATTCTACAGATACCAAACTTCTTTAATACACCGTGTGGTCTTCCGCAAATTCTACAACGAGTATAGCTCTGAGTTGAAAACTTAGGCTTTCTTGCCTGCTTTACTTTCATTGATGTCTTTGCCATAATCATTTGCCTCCTTACTTCTTAAATGGCATACCGAATAATCTGAGAAGCTCTCTGGCTTCTTCATCAGTCTTTGCTGTAGTTACAAATACGATATCCATACCTCTGATCTTATCAATCTTATCGTACTGGATTTCAGGGAACATTAACTGCTCCTTAAGACCTAAAGTGTAGTTACCTCTGCCGTCAAAAGACTCTGAGCTAACACCTCTAAAGTCACGAACTCGTGGAAGAGAGATGTTAATAAGCTTTGAAGCAAAGCTGTACATCTTTTCGCCTCTTAAAGTAACCTTACAGCCGATTGGCATACCGGCTCTAAGCTTGAAGTTAGCAATAGACTTCTTAGCCTTAGTTACAATAGGCTTCTGACCTGAAATAATAGCCATATCACTTACAGCTGAGTCAATAGCCTTGGCATTATCCTTAGCCTCACCAAGACCCATATTAATAACGATCTTATCAAGCTTTGGAATTTCCATTACATTCTTATAAGAAAACTTTGCCTGCATTGCAGGTGCAACTTCCTTCTCATAAAATTCTCTAAATGCGTTCACGAACTTAGTCCTCCTTTACAGAATTAATCGATTACTTCACCGGTAGCCTTAGCAACTCTCTGCTTAGTACCGTTTTCAACCTTGTAACCGATTCTGGTTGGCTTACCTGCGTAAACATACATAACATTAGATGCATCAATAGGAGCTTCCTGCTCAATGATACCGCTTGCCGGGTTAACAGGAGATGGCTTAACATGCTTTTTAACCTTATTAACACCCTCAACGATTACCTTATTGTTCTTTACATCTACAACAAGTACCTTACCTTCCTTACCTTTATCCTTACCTGCGATAACCTGTACCTTATCGCCCTTTTTAATCTTCATTACTGACCCTACCTCCTATTATAATACTTCAGGTGCAAGAGATAAGATCTTCATATACTGCTTTTCTCTAAGCTCTCTTGCAACAGGTCCGAAAATACGAGTACCTCTAGGGTTCTTATCTTCCTTGATAATAACAGCTGCATTGTCATCAAACTTGATGTAAGAACCATCAGGTCTTGAAGCGCCCTTCTTAGTTCTAACAACAACAGCTCTTACTACCTCACCCTTCTTTACAACGCCGCCTGGTGTTGCATCTTTTACAGTAGCAACGATAACGTCGCCAATATTAGCATATCTTCTTGTTGATCCGCCTAATACTCTGATACATAATAATTCCTTAGCACCTGAGTTATCAGCAACAACAAGTCTACTTTCCTGCTGAATCATTGTCGATTTCCTCCTTTATTCAGGAATTACTTAACCTTTTCTACGATTTCAACTAATCTCCATCTCTTATCCTTTGATAAAGGTCTAGTTTCCATAACTTTTACTCTATCACCAATCTGACACTCATTATTTTCATCGTGAGCCTTTAACTTATAAGTTGTCTTCACAATCTTGCTATATAATGGATGTCTTACATTATTCTCAACAGCAACTACAATAGTCTTATCCATCTTGTTGCTGATAACCTTACCAATTCTTGTTTTACGAAGATTTCTTTCCACGAGATTGTCCTCCTTCCGATTATATAACTAGATTAAAGTGTCTTTTCCTTCTGAGTGATTACAGTCTGAATTCTGGCAATGTTCTTACGAACAAGGCTGATTCTTGCTGTATTGCTTAACTGATTAGTAGCATTCTGGAATCTTAAGTTGAATAATTCCTTCTTTGCTTCAACTAACTCATTATTTAACTCAGCAACAGTCTTATTCTTTAATTCTGCAACATATTCCTTAGTCTTCATTAATTGTCACACTCCTTTTCCAAATCAGCGCGTGATACAATCTTACACTTAATAGGTAACTTATGAACTGCAAGTCTTAAAGCTTCTCTTGCTGTTTCTTCAGTTACACCGGCAATTTCAAACATAACTCTGCCGGGCTTAACTACAGATACCCAATACTCAGTTGTACCTTTACCGGAACCCATTCTTGTACCCATAGGCTTCAATGTAACAGGCTTATCCGGGAAAATCTTAATCCAAACCTGACCGCCTCTTTTGATATATCTTGTCATAGCAATTCTGGCTGCCTCAATCTGTCTGGAAGTAATCCAGCCCGGCTCCATAGCAACAATACCGTACTCACCGTAAGTAATCTTGTTACCTCTTAAAGCTTTACCGGTCATACGACCTCTGAACTGCTTACGTCTTTTAACTCTCTTAGGCATTAACATTACTGAACACTTCCTTTCTTATTAGTCTTTGCAGGAAGTACTTCACCCTTATAAATCCAAACCTTAACACCAATCTTACCATAAGTTGTGTTTGCCTCAGCAAAACCATAGTCAATATTAGCTCTTAAAGTCTGAAGAGGGATAGTACCATCATGGTATGTCTCAGTACGAGCCATTTCAGCACCGCCAAGACGACCGCTACAAGTAGTCTTGATACCCTTAGCACCAAACTTCATTGTAGTCTGCATAGCCTTCTTCATAGCTCTTCTAAATGTAACACGGTTCTCAAGCTGTCTTGCAATATCCTCAGCAACTAACTGAGAATCAAGCTCAGGTCTCTTGATATCTTCGATATTAACCATAACCTTCTTGTCTGTCATCTTCTGTAATTCAGCATTTAATTCCTGAATTGCAGCACCGCTCTTACCGATAATGATACCCGGCTTTGAAGTATAAATTGTAACCTTAACTCTTTCATTAGTTCTCTCAATAGCGATTTTAGAAACGCTGGAGTTAGCTAATTTATTCTTGATATAAGTTCTAAGCTTATTGTCTTCTACTAAGAAGTTAGCGTAGTCCTTCTTATCAGCGTACCATGTAGAATCCCAATTCTTAATAACGCCAACTCTTAATCCATGTGGATTTACTTTCTGACCCATGGTTGACCTCCTTATTTCTTCTCATCTAAGTATATTGAAATGTGAGCAGTCTTCTTATTAATTCTATAAGCTCTACCCTGCGCTCTTGGACGAATTCTCTTGAGAGTTGGTCCCTGATTGGCAAATACATCAGCAACATACAAATCATTTACATCTAATTCTAAGTTATTTTCTGCGTTAGCAACAGCAGACTTTAAAACCTTTTCTATAATTTCAGCAGCATATCTTGGTGAATAAGCAAGAATAGCCATAGCTTCACCAATGCTCTTACCCTTAATCTGCTCTAAAACAATTCTAGCCTTTGTGTCAGAAACTCTAACAAACTTAGCATGAGCCTGAGCTCTTCTGTCTTTATTCTGCTCGTTTCTGTCTCTCTTTACCTGGCTTCTATGTCCCTTTGACATCTAAGGTTCCCTCCTTTACGAAAAATTATTTAACCTTTGACTTCTTTTCAGCGTCCTTACCGTGACCTCTGTAAGTTCTAGTCAAAGCAAACTCGCCTAACTTATGGCCTACCATATCCTCTGTAATATATACAGGAACGTGCTTTCTGCCGTCATGAACTGCAATAGTATGACCTATCATCTCTGGGAAGATAGTAGAACGGCGAGACCAAGTCTTTATAACATTCTTTGTATTAGCTTCATTCTCAGCAATAACCTTCTTCATAAGATGGTCATCACAGAATGGGCCCTTCTTAAGTGATCTACTCATTATTTAGGTCCTCCTATTATTTATTTCTACTACGAACTATATACTTGTTTGAAGCCTTATGCTTCTTTCTTGTCTTAAGACCAAGAGCAGGCTTACCCCATGGAGTACAAGGTGCAGGACGACCAACAGGTGCTCTACCTTCACCACCACCGTGTGGATGGTCATTAGGGTTCATAACAGAACCTCTTACAGTAGGTCTTACACCCATATGTCTCTTCTTACCGGCCTTACCAATATTGATAAGCTCGTGGTCACCATTACCAACCTGACCAATTGTAGCCTTACAGTTAATAGGCAATAATCTCATTTCGCCGGATGGAAGTCTTACTGTAGCATACTTACCTTCCTTAGCCATTAACTGAGCAACATTACCTGCTGAACGAACTAACTGTCCGCCGGCACCGGGATACATTTCAATGTTGTGAATTTCAGCACCAACAGGAATATCCTTCATAGCTAATGCATTACCAACTCTAACTTCTGCTTCAGCACCACTCATTACAGTGTCGCCTACCTTTAAGCCGTTAGGAGCAAGAATATATCTCTTCTCACCATCAGCATAAGTTAATAAAGCAATGTTAGCTGTTCTGTTTGGATCGTATTCAATAGCAACAACCTTTGCAGGAATACCATCCTTATTTCTCTTAAAATCAATAATTCTGTACTTCTTCTTAGTACCGCCGCCAATGTGACGAACTGTAATCTTACCCTGATTATTTCTACCTGCAGTCTTCTTAATGTGAACTACAAGGCTCTTCTCGGGAGTTGATTTTGTAATTTCAGCGAAGTCAGATACTGTCATCTGTCTTCTTGAAGGTGTATAAGGCTTAAATCTCTTAATACCCATTTCGTTACACTCCTTTTCCAAATATTTGCAAACACCCTAAAGTGTCTATACTTTATTTAACAACCAAGCTTATTTACAGTTTTTACAAGTTGCAAGAAACAAAATTGTAAATTAAAATCTCCTTACTAAAGAAATTCTTAACGCTATATTAAATTTTGTCAAGACAAAATTTAAAAAACACGCTAAATTTCTTTTACGTAATCGATTTTAATTTTTGAATTTATTTCTTTGCAACTACATACCTGCAAAAATCTCAATTTCCTTACTTTCAGCAGTAAGCTGAACGATAGCCTTCTTTCTTGCATTTGTCTTACCAAATGTATAGCCACGTCTCTTAGTCTTACCAACACAGTTCATAGTGTTTACTGAAGCAACCTTAGTGCCCTCAAACATCTTTTCAACTGCCTGCTTAATCTGAATCTTAGTAGCCTCCGGATGAACATAGAAAGCGTACTTCTTTGAAGCCATATCATTCATAGTCTTTTCTGTAATAACAGGCTTTAATATAACGTCATAATACTTAATATCTGCCATTATGCGTACACCTCCTCAATCTTTTCTACAACCGCCTTAGTTAAAACTAAAGAGTCATACTTTAATACATCATAAACATTGATTGTATTTACAGAAGCAGTTTTTACTGTAGGAATATTTCTGGCAGCTATAACTGCGTTGTTATTGTTATCTTCTACTACCACTAAAGCCTTAGCAGCGTTTAAGTTATTTAAAACAGCTGCCATTTCCTTAGTCTTAGGATTTACTGTTAATTCATCAACAACAACAAGCTTACCGTCATTAACCTTAGTAGTTAATGCAGACTTAAGAGCTAATCTCTTAACCTTCTTGTTTAACTTGAATGAATAATCTCTTGGCTTTGGTGCAAATACAACACCACCGCCGGTCCACTGTGGTGAACGGATAGAACCCTGTCTAGCTCTACCTGTACCCTTCTGTCTCCATGGCTTTCTGCCACCGCCACGAACTTCTGCACGAGTTAAAGCACTCTGAGTACCCTGTCTCTGATTTGCAAGATACTGAACAACAGCCTGATGCATAACGTGAGTGTTTACCTCTACTGCAAAAATATTATCATTTAAATCTATTGTACCAACTTCGCTTCCGCTAATGTTGAACACTTTTACATTTGCCATTAGGTCTTCCTCCTTCCGTAAAGATTAATTAAGCCTTTACGCTATCCTTAATTACAAGTATTGAACCCTTGCTGCCGGGTACTGCACCCTTAACAAGTAATAAGTTCTTCTCAGCATCAGCCTTAACGATTTCAAGGTTCTGAATAGTTACCTTTACAGCACCCATGTGACCTGCCATCTTCTTACCCTTCTTAACCTTACCGGGAGTAGTAGCAGAACTCATAGAACCAACAGCTCTGTGGAACTTAGAACCGTGAGCCATAGGACCTCTGTGCTGACCGTGTCTCTTGATAGGACCCTGATAGCCCTTACCCTTAGAGATGCCTGTTGCATCTACCTTATCGCCGGCTGCGAAAACGTCAGCCTTGATTTCAGCACCAATCTCATAACCTTCAACTGAATCAAATCTGAATTCCTTAAGAACCTTCTTAGGTTCAACATTAGCCTTTGCGAAGTGACCCTTTGCAGGCTTGTTTACTCTTTTTTCCTTAACTTCACCGAAACCAACCTGAATTGCTTCATAGCCATCGTTTTCAGTTGTCTTAATCTGTGTTACAACACAAGGACCTGCCTCAAGAACAGTTACGGGAACAAGTAAGCCATTCTCATTGAAGATCTGTGTCATACCAATCTTCTTAGCAATAATTGCTTTCTTCATGATTTTTACCTCCATCATAAACTCTACAGCGGATTGTCCCTTAAACGGGAGAATCATCCTAGGTTTACATAAGGCTTTTTCTTATATAAACCAAATTTCTTTGAACTTTCTTTGTGAGCACCAGTCTCAGTCTTATTAAAGCATCTTTAAAGTAATGTCAACACCTGCCGGTAAATCAAGTCTTGATAAAGCATCAGCAGTTTTGCTTGTTGGCTGTAAGATGTCAATAAGTCTCTTGTGAGTTCTTAATTCAAACTGCTCTCTTGAATCCTTATACTTGTGAACAGCTCTAAGAATTGTTACAACTTCCTTCTTTGTTGGAAGTGGGATAGGACCACTGATTTTTGCTCCTGTTTTCTTAGCTGTTTCAATAATCTGAGCAGCTGACTGATCGATTAACTTGTGATCGAATGACTTAAGACTGATTCTAATCTTCTGATTAGCCATAAAAAAAGTCGCCTCCTTTTCGTACTTTTAAACTTCTAGCACGACAAGTGGTGACTGCACACTTATCCGCAGTAAGGGCTTGCAACTCAAGGCATAAATCTGCCTCTCCCTTTTATCTGCTTCAATATTAGCACAGTGACCTTGTCGCCCGGTTTCATTGAACTGGACATTGCTCCGTGAAAAAACCTCTGCAACCTATGTGTTTATCAGCTGCAGAGCAACCTTTCACTTCATCGCTCTTAATGTCACAACAATAGTATTTTACCATAGTTAAAACACAAATGCAAGCATTTTTTTCGCTTTTTTCGTAATTTTTTCACCAAATTTAAATATTTAACCAACCATTTTTTTGTATAATTTCTACATTAATATTATATTTCAACATAATGAATTAGGTTTCCATTATCCTCAATTACCTTAACAAGATCAGCAAAACTAAGCCACACTGTAGCATTGTTAAGGTTAGGATGAAAGCCTGCACATTCCACACCTATAAGCTCTTTGTCAAATACAAGCTCAACAGCCTTGTTTTCATCATTTAAAACACCAAAGGGTGATACAGACCCCTTTGTAAGCCCAAGACATCTTTCAAGTCTTTCTTCCGAGCCAAAACTCAAACGGCTGCATCCAATCTGTGCTCTAATACGTTTCAAATCCACCTCCTTATGTTCCGGAGCAACAACAAGAAAATGCCTTTTGCCACAGCCGTCCCTTAAAAAGAGATTTTTACAGCCGACGCCTTTATTAAATATGCCAAGCTCATCTATTTCTTCTATAGTATAGGCAGCAGGATGCTCCACCACCTCATATGTAATGCCAAGCGCATCAAGCTTGTTATAAACCTTTTGTCTGATATCCAAAGTTCCCACTCCTTTCAATAAATTTTAGTATACACCCTTATTGCCTGTTTTTCAACTATCTTTATGGTCAGTAACCTCTTTTACAATGTTTGCCATAATTATGCCGGAGGGCAATGCAATTACCGCTATACCGAATATTGAAGAAATCATACTTATAATCCTTCCAATAACAGTCTTTGGATAAATATCGCCATAACCTACAGTTGTAAGGGCAGTTGTTGCCCAGTACAATGCCTCAAAAAAATTATTGAAACTGTTTTCCGCATTAAACATAAAAAGTGCCGTTATAAATATATAGCTTAAAGCCATAAGGAGGACAGTAAAAAGAATATCCTTTACATTTTTAAAAACAGTTACTATATATAGGAAGAAATCCATATACCTTAAAACCTTGAATATTCTAAATACTCTGAAAATTCTGCCAAATGGTAACAGAGAAATAAGGTCAATAACAGCCCCTACTGTAAATGGATAAATAATAAAGCTTAATCTTTTTCTTCCTATTATATAATCACTTACCGCAAATCTCAAAATATAATCAAGCACAAGTATTACTACTGTTGTTTTTTCAATTAAAGGAAAGCTGGGAAGATTTCTTTTAAACATAAGAGGTAAAATACTTAAAAACGCAATAAAACATATAAAAATATCATAAATATAGTTTATACTTCTTTTATCTGACTTTAATATTAAATGGTATATTTTTTCACGCATATATTCACCCCTATATATTTTGACCCTACCGTGTAAAATTTATGTAAATTCTAATTATTTTCTAATTCTTATAAAATGGCAGTCTAATTTTAAATATGTAAAATAACAATTGTAATTTGAAAGGAGAGATATATTATGGCTAAAGAAGTTTTCAGCAGAAGAGAAGAAAAATATATTGTAACCAAAGAAATGTACGAGAATATAATTAAGGATTCAGCCAACAAAATTATAGCTGATGAACACAGTAAAAATAACAGTTTTTATCAGATTTGCAATATTTACTATGATACACCGGACAACAATTTAATAAGAACATCATTACAAAAGCCTAAATACAAAGAAAAAATAAGACTCCGTTCCTATGGAACACCTTCCAAAAATTCATTTGTTTTTCTTGAAATAAAGAAAAAATTTAAAGGCTGTGTATATAAGAGAAGAACAACACTTAAATTAGACGAGGCTTACAAATTTGCAGCTACAGGCAACATAGGGGAAATAAAGGAATATATGAATCCACAGATTATGCAGGAATTAAGCTATTCCATCAAATCCTACAAGGTTCAGCCAAAGGTTTTCCTTTCCTATGAAAGACGTGCTTTCTTTAGTGCAGAAAACCCTGAGTTCAGACTTACATTTGACAAAAATATTATTTCAAGGAGGGAGGACACAAATCTTGAATACGGTGTTTTCGGCGAAAGAGTTATTGATGAGAATGAAATGGTAATGGAAGTTAAATACAGCGAAAGAATGCCTTTGTGGTTCATTGCAATATTGAGAAAGTACAATCTTGAAAAAACAAGTTTTTCAAAGTACGGTACAGAATACAATTATTACATTAAAAACGGATATAAGGAGATAAGAAAATATGCTTAATAATATTACGGGAATTGTATACTCAAATATAAACACAATAGAAACTATGGTGGTTGCCTTTGTTTTGGGGCTTATAGTCAGCTTTACATATATGTACACGGCAGACAAAGAGGATTATAACCACAGTCTTTGCTATACTCTTGTTATAGTTCCTGTAGTTGCCGGCGTTGTAATTATGCTTGTAGGCAACAGCATTGCCTCTGCTTTAAGTATAAGCGGCGCCTTTGCCCTTGTACGTTTCAGAAGTGAGCCGGGAAGCCCTAAAAACATAGCCTATATATTTGCAACCGTTGCTATAGGTCTTTCCTGCGGTATAAGCTACTATTTATGCGCAGCTATATTTACACTTTTCCTCTGCGCAATAATGATAATACTTACAAAGCTTAAATTTGGCGGTACAAAAACTATGAAAAGAGTGTTGAAAATACTTGTGCCTGAAAATCTTGACTTTGAAGGCGCTTTTGATGAGCTGATAGAAAAACATTCTGTTTCCCATAAGCTGGTAAAGGTTTCAACACTCGATCTTGGCAGTATTTACGAACTTGATTACAAACTCATATTAAAAAAAGACGTGTCAACAAAGGAATTTATTGATGAACTCAGATGCAGAAACGGCAACTTATCAGTATCCCTTCTTCTTGACAGCGACAGTAAATTTTAATAAAAAAGAGATGCTTCAATTTGAGGCATCTCATTTTCTTGTAAACTTAACCACATTATTAATTTTTTCTTCCTTATCAGGCAAAAGGCTGCCATAAGTTCTTTCTATATCTGTCTTTATTTCTTCCATTAACAAAATATTATAATTCAAATCATAGAGAAGTCTGTCTATATCAACAGCCTTATTTTTATCTGTGCCTATACTTGTATATAAAAAGGCATCAGACTGTGAAAAGCTTAGTCTTAAAAGTCTGTACTTTTCAACAATACTTTCATCAAGTTTCCTCTTCTTAGACTTAGGAACAGTATTTCCATTCATATTAATTGCCCCTTTCAAGACTTATCTGATTAAACACATCAAGTAAATCCTGAGTTACGGCATTTTTCTTTTCCTCTGCATCAAGGTCCATAATAGCATTTCCCTCATGCATCATTATAAGTCTGTTACCGTAATTTAAGGCATACATAAGATTATGAGTTACCATAATTGTAGTTATACTTTTTTCTTTAACCACCTTATCTGTAAGTTCCATAATAATTTCTGCCGTCTTTGGGTCAAGGGCGGCTGTATGCTCATCTAATATAAGTATATCAACAGGAGTCATAACAGACATTAAAAGTGCCATAGCCTGTCTTTGTCCTCCGGACAAAAGACCAACCTTTACACCAAGCTTGTCCTCAAGTCCAAGATTAAGCTGTGAAAGCAGCTCCTTATAATAATTTATTCTCTTTTTATTGGTACCTCTGCCAAGGTCAAAAAGCCTGCCTTTGTTATCGGCAAGAGACATATTTTCAAGGATAGTCATTGATGAACAGGTACCCATAGCAGGATTCTGATAAACTCTGCCTATCTTTTTATATCTCTGAAAATCCTTCATTTTAACAATGGACTTGCCGTTAATTGTAATATCTCCGCCATCAATGGGTATTGAACCGCAAATTATATTAAGCATAGATGTTTTACCGGAACCATTGCTGCCAACAATGCTTAAAAACTCATTTTTCTTTACTTCAAGATTAAACTTATCAAAAAGCCGGGTTTCATTTACAGTACCCTTATTATAAATTTTATCAATATCAGTTAATTTAATCATTATCAGCACCTCCCTTTTTAAAGCTGCTGACAATTAATATAACAAGGAAAAGTGCACCTGTTATAAGTTTCATATCAATAGCCTGCATACCACAGGCAATAGCTATTGCAACACAAGCCTTATAAATTACAGATCCAATAATTACTGCAGTTGTAGTCTTTAAAAATCCAAGTCTGCCAAATACATTTGTACCGATTATAACCGAAGCAAGACCAATAACCATAGTACCTGTACCCATAGATATATCAAAAAATCTCTGCTGCTGACACATTACACAGCCTGCAAGAGATACAAGAGCATTAGCAATAACAAGTCCTATAATCTTAACAGTTCCCTTATCCTTTGCAAGAGAGGTAACAACAGTTTCATTGTTGCCTACAGCTCTTAACAGAAATCCTGACTTAGTATTTAAGTACAAGTCCATAGCAATCTTGCATATAAGAGCAATTATAAAAATAACAATAACCGTATTATAGCTGCCTGCAATCTCCCTAATGGGTGATAACGTAAATATAGTATCATTACTGAAAATAGGTACATTTGCCTGACCTGATGTAATATGCAGATTTACCGAATAAAGCATTGTCATTGTGATAATACCTGAAAGCAAATCTCTTACCCTCAGCTTTACATGAATAACACCTGTTACAAAGCCTGATATTCCGCCTGCAATAAAAGACACAGGCAAAGCAAGATATGGATTTATCCCCGCCTTAATCATAACAGCACAGACAGCAGCACCTAAAGGGAAGCTGCTGTCTACCGTAAGGTCAGGAAAATCCAGAATTTTATAAGTTATGTATATACCCAGAGCAAGCATTGCATATATAAAGCCCTGCTCCAGCACACTTAATACTAAAGCCATTTTTTACTCCTATTCCGCCTCTGTTGCTGTTGCCTTTAAATCCTCAGGGCAAGACATACCTAAGCTTTCAAGAGCTGATGAATTAATATAAAGACTGTATTCGGTAATTGTTTCAAAAGGAATATCCTCTGCCTTTTCGCCCTTTAACACTCTTGCCGCAATAGCACCTGTCTGCTTACCTAAAGCAACATAGTCAAGACCTTCTGTTGCAACACAGCCATTCTTAACCTGTTCAATTTCACTGCCGAATACAGGAATACCTGCCTTGTTGGCAGCATCAAGAACAGTTGCAAGAGCTGCCACAACAGTGTTATCGGTAAGGTTTGATATACAATCAACCTTGCCTGCAAGCTCAGTTGCCGCAATAGGAATATCACTTGTCTGGCTTATGCCGCTTTCTGCAATTTCAAAACCATAGTTTGGAGCAAGCTCTTTATACTCAGCAATAGCACTTACTGAATTAGCCTCACTTGTTGTATATAATATTCCAATAGTCTTTGCCTCCGGCATAAACTTTCTTATCATATCAAGCTGTGCTTCAACTGCAAGCTTATCACTTGTACCTGTTGTATTTCCAACACTTGTGCCGTCCTCCTTTGCAAGTTCAGCCGCCACAGGATCTGTTACAGCAGTGTAAACAACCGGGATACTGCCGTTTGCCGCATTATAACAAGCCTGAGCCATAGGTGTAGCTACAGCACAAATAAGATCAGCTTTGCCTGCCACCATACTTTGAGCAATTTGATTGGTATTTGCCATATCAGCCTGAGCATTCTGCAAGTCATAAGTAACATTTTCACCTTCAACATATCCTGCTTCAGCCATACCCTGCTTAAATCCTTCAACACAGTTATCAAGCGATCCATGAGGTGCAAACTGTCCGATACCTACAGTTACCATTTCTTCATTTGAAGCAGACTGCTCGGTTTCTGCTGTTCCGCATCCCGTAAACATACCCATTGTAATACACATTGCAGCCATAATTGATATAAATTTCTTCATAAAAAAACTCCTTTGCAATTTAATATTTGATAATTATAACACATAATTGTTAGATTTACAACTGATTTTCATGCTTATAAGCATCATAAATACTTGTACCGTTTTCATTTCTGTAATATACCTGATTGTCAGATCTGCCAACAACCTCAAAGGCAACGTTAATATCTGACGAATAACCTTTATCTTTAACCGCTCTTATAGCCTCTGAGCAAAATTCTTCATAAAGACCACAGTGTTCGTTCCATTTATCGTAATAATTTGCGTCCTTATCATTTATATAATCAATAGTATCATCAGTAATATATGTTTTAAATGTAACAGTATTTCCGCTATAGCTTATATCAAAGCCTGCATTTGAAGCAAGACTTTTTAAAGAAGCATAAGCATCACTTTTTTCAAAGCCTTCAGCCTTTGCTGCATTTTCAGCAGTTTCAACCTTATCACTTTCGCCCTTTACAGCCTTTGTTTCCTCTTCAGTCAGATTTTCTGTTTCTTCTTCGTTTTCGGTTATCCATGTATCCTTTTCCGTTTCTGTATCATATTCAAACTCTGTCGTCGTTTCTGTTGTTGTAATTTCCCATTTATCCTTATTTGCCCCTCCGCAGCCTGTAGCTGCAATTAAGGCAATAAGTGCAATATATTTCTTCATATTAAAACCTCCGTTATAGTTTTATATAATTATACTTTTTTAAATAAGCAATGTCAACCGGAACAATATAATATATTGCAAGTTACGTCTATTAAATCAAAAAACTGTTACATAAGATAAATTTAATCTGATGTAACAGTTTTTTTAACATAAATTAAAGCTCAGACGTGCAGTGAGGACATCTCGTAGCATCAATATCAATTTCACTCTTACAATATGGACACTTCTTGGTTGTAGGCACTGCCGTTTCTTCTTCCTTCTTTCCTAAATTCTGAAGCTTATTAAGTGCCTTAACAATAACAAAAAGAACAAGGGCAGTAATAATAAAATCAATAATTGTGCTTATAAGCTGTCCAATAGGAAAAGGTCCGACTACCCAACTGCCAAAAAGAGCATCTGTACTTGACTGCCCTGTAACTGCACCAAGCACAAGAGCAATAAGTGGTGTAATGATACACTCAACAAGCATAGTTACAATTTTGCTGAAAGCACCGCCAATAACAACACCAACAGCCAGGTCAATCATATTGCCCTTCATTGCAAATGTTTTAAATTCCTCCAAAAACTTTTTCATTGCAAAAAATCCTCCTTTAATGTATATATTGTTATTTTACACTAAATAATAAATGTTGTAAACATTTTTTGACAAAATATGTATAGCCAAATTTTGAATAAATTTACTCCCATAGGCAAACCTAATAATCAGGAGGGATGATTATGGCTATCAACAAAGTGGAAATATGCGGAGTAAATACAAGTAAGCTTCCTACCCTTTCACAGGCAGAAAAGGAGGAACTTTTTGCTAAAATAAAAAAGGGTGACCAAGATGCTCTTTCAAAATATATTTATGGTAATTTAAGGCTTGTTTTAAGCGTTGTTCAGCGTTTCAACAACAGAGGCGAAAGTGCAGATGATATATTTCAGGTTGGCTGTATAGGTCTTATAAAAGCCATTAAAAATTTTGATACGGAACGAGGTGTTAAATTTTCAACATATGCCGTTCCCATGATTATAGGTGAAATAAGAAGGTATTTAAGAGATTACAACCCTATAAGAGTAAGCCGTTCAGCAAGAGATACTGCATATAAAGCATTGCAGGCTAAAGAAAAGCTTACCGGTGAAAACAACAAGGAGCCTACTATTGAAGAAATTGCAAAAGAAATAGCTATGACTAAGGAAGAAGTTGTTTTTGCTCTTGAGGCAATTCAGGATCCTATTTCACTTTTTGAACCTATTTATCACGACGGGACAGATGCTCTTTATGTTATGGACCAGGTAAGTGATGAAAAAAATACTGATGCCGCATGGCTTGAAAATATTTCATTAAAAGAGGCATTAAAAAAACTTAATGATAGAGAAAGGTACATTATTAACTTAAGATTTTTTAAAGGAAAAACGCAAATGGAAGTGTCAGAAGAAATCGGTATAAGTCAGGCACAGGTCAGCCGACTTGAAAAAAGTGCATTAAAGAATATGCGAAAGTATATGTAAATTATTGTTTATTTTACCAAAGGTAAAATAAACAATAATTTTAATTCAAAGGCATTTTGCCATGCTTGTGTTGCAAACAGTTGCAGCTTTTCTCTTAAATATAAGCAACTGTTTGCAACAATGGCAAAATTGGTAAGCCTTTGAATTTGCGTGAAAGTTTTGTGCCTCGATGGCAAAACTTTCACGTTTGTTTAGCACAGCTATAAATAGTCATTTATAGAGTAACTAGCCCTATAAACATTAATTTACAACCCAAAGGAGGACAAATGTACACAACAGAACTAACATCGGGAGTCAATCTCCATATTCTCCCCACAGAAAAATTTCAAACTATAACACTCTGCATTCTGCTCAGAACTCCGTTAAAAAGAGATACAGTCACAGCAAATTCACTCCTTGCAAGAGGACTTTTAAACGGCTGCAGCAAATACAAAACAAGGCATGGAATCGAAGTGCGTCTTGAAGAAATTAATTCATCAATTAGTACCAATGTACTGAAAAAGGGCGAGGAACACATTATTGAGCTATTCTGCAAAACAACTCCTACCTATATTGAAGAAGCATCAGAACTTATTGGAAATATACTTTTAAAACCCCTTTTCAACAACATAGAGGCAGCTGCCAATGACCTTGAATGCACAATTAAATCCCTTATAAATGACAAGAGAAATTATGCCATCGAAAAATGTATTGAAGTAATGTGTGAAAATGAGGATTATGGCATAAACGGTGACGGCTACATCGAGGATATAAAAAATGTATCTGTTCACACACATTACAATCAGGTTATAGATAAAGCAAAAATTGATATTATAGCAATAGGTAATATTAAAACGGAGGAAATTGCAGAATATGTAAATAAATATATTCCTCTATCCCCACGGCATACTGTTCTTGAACCCTGCAATTATTTATATTATCCATCTGCCGAAAAGAATATCGAGGAAAGTATGGATATTACACAAGGCAAGCTTTGTATAGGTATAAGAATGAATATTAATCCTACAGGAAGGGACTGGTACAAGGCAATAGTTGCAAACGAGCTTTTCGGCGGCAGTGCCAGTTCTGCCCTTTTTATGGAGGCAAGAGAAAAAGAAAGTCTGTGCTACTATATTTCATCAAAACTTTTGAGATTTAAATCACTTATGCTTATTGAGGCAGGTATAGACAGTCAAAACAAAGACAAAGTAACTGAAATAATAAAATCAGCCTTTAGTAACATTTCAGAGGAAAATATAGAAATTGCAAAAGAAAATATAATAGAGGGTTACAAAATGGCACAAGACAAGCCTGAAAGAATAATGGACAATATTTTGGGAGGACTTATTCTGGGCCGAGAACAAAGTATTGAAAGCGCAATAGAGGGTATCAGAAGCGTTGACACAATTAAGGATATTTTTAAAGACAGCCACTTGGATACAATATTTATGTTAAGAAGGGAGGATAACAATGATAAATGTAATCAGTAAAAAACTCAATAACGGCGCTATGTGCTATGTGCTCCCTAAAAAAGGTTACAACGAAAAAGAAGTAATGATCGCCTTTAACTATGGTTCTAAAAACACTGATTTTGTTGCAGAAAATGTAAATGTAAGTCAGCCCTATGGTATTGCCCACTTTCTTGAACATAAAATGTTTGAGGATAAGGATATAAATATTTTCGACAATTTCTCAAAGCTCGGTTTAAGTGCCAATGCATACACCAATTTTGATACAACAGCTTATTATTTTTCAGGCTGTGAAAATATTGGCAAAGGCTTTGATTTGCTTATGAGAATGGTTTCAGAGTTATATGTTACGGATGAGAACATAAAAAAGGAGAAGGGAATAATTACACAGGAAATAAATATGTATAAGGATGACCCTTACTGGCAGATTTATTTCAATGTTTTAAAAGCAATGTACAGCAAAAATCCCATTAGAGAAAGCATTGCCGGGGATGTTGAAGATATAGAAAAAATAACCGTTAATATGCTTGAAAAAAGCTATAAAAGTTTTTATACTTATGAAAACTGTGTAATTATCGGCTGCGGAGATTTTGACAGCGAGAGTTTTTTTGAACAGGCAGAAAGACTTAAATTGAGAAACTGTAATACCATAAAACAAAAAGTAAAGGACACCATAAATCAAAAAGAATACACTATAAATATGACAGTTAATAAACCCATATACCACATAGGCTTCAGGGATAATATGAAAAACGGTATATCAGACAGAATTTGTATTACAAATATTATTATGAATCTACTGTTTTCGCCAAGCTCAATGCTTTATAATAAACTCTATGATAACAGATTAATTGACAACAGCTTCAGTTTTGAAGTACTTCAAGGTATTGATTACGGCGGAGCAATTATTAAGGGAGAAGATGAAAATTACAACAGAATAATTGACGAAACGCTTTCCGAAATAAAAAATTATACGGCATACGGCATAGCAAAAGACAGCCTTGAAAGAATAAAAGGAAAACTTAAAACACAAATGCTTTTTAACAGCGAAAATATATCCTCTCTCGTAAGTCTGGTAGCAGATTGTTATTCAAAAAACATAGAAATACTGGACATTTACAATAATTATGATAAAATAGATGTAGAGGACATCATAAACACATTAAAGGAGCAGTACACCGATGAAAATATGGTACTTGCTCTTATAAAGGAGAGATAAAAGTGGGTGACATATATTTTCCTCATTTAGGTATTAATATTGAAAGCATAAACAGAGTAGCCTTTAAAATAGGCAATTTTAATATTTACTGGTACGGTATTTTTATAGCTTTGGGAGCAATGCTCGGTATAGCACTTTGTATGAAAGAGGCAAAAAGAACAGGTCAAAGTCAGGATATCTATTCTGACTTTGCCTTTATGGGCATCGTTGTCGGAGTATGCTGTGCAAGGGTTTATTACCTTATATTTCACGGTGACAGTCTTCTTGATTTCTTTAAATTCAGAGATGGCGGTCTTGCAATATACGGTGGTATACTGGGAGGAATAGCAACAGCATTAATATTTGCAAAAGTTAAAAAAATCAATTTTTTTAAGCTTGCCGACACTTGCATAATGAGTGTCCTTGTCGGTCAGATATTCGGTCGCTGGGGAAATTTCTTTAACAGAGAGGCATTTGGCAAATATACAGACAGCCTTTTTGCAATGGCATTAAAAACTGAGCAGGTAAACGGACTTGTTGTAAAAGGAAATGAGGCAATATATCAGGGACATGCCACTTATCCCGTTACTGTTTTTAATGATGTCAGTTACATACAGGTACATCCTACATTTTTATACGAATGTATGTGGAATATATGTCTGCTTGCAGTTCTGTTTTTAATAAGGAAGAACAAAAAATTTGACGGACAGCTTTTAGCCATGTATTTTATAGGATACGGTATGGGAAGATTTTTCATAGAAAGCCTCAGAACAGACCGGCTTTTAATATTGGGCATACCTGTAAGTATGGCTGTTTCTGCCCTTCTTATCTTAATTGGAACAGTAATTTTTATTGTTTCAAAAAATTTGAAAAAAAATGAAAAAAGTTCTTGACAAAATATCTGAACGGTGATAGAATATTTATTGTGTTCAGCAGAGAACACAATAACATAAAATGCAGTCTTGGCGGAATTGGCATACGCGCTAGACTAAGGATCTAGTCCGGGTTAACTGGGTACGGGTTCAAGTCCCGTAGACTGCATATGCGCGAGTGGCTCAGTGGTAGAGCATCGCCTTGCCAAGGCGAGGGCCGCGGGTTCGAATCCCGTCTCGCGCTTTTATACTTTACTGATGGGTTGTCGCCAAGCGGTAAGGCACAGGGTTTTGATCCCTGCATTCGCAGGTTCGAATCCTGCCAGCCCAGGTTTTACCCAATAAAGTATTTTAATTTAATAATGGGCTATCGCCAAGCGGTAAGGCAACGGATTCTGATTCCGTCATTCGCAGGTTCGAATCCTGCTAGCCTAGCTATAATCAGTGTTTGAGAGGGTT
Organism: Candidatus Gallispira sp.; assembly: GCA_048359195.1. Classification (GTDB taxonomy): domain Bacteria; phylum Bacillota; class Clostridia; order Lachnospirales; family CAG-274; genus Gallispira. The sequence goes on along the minus strand of DBGCRA010000004.1, from coordinate 1,224 downwards.
TTATAGCCCTCTCATTTTTATTTTCAACCACTTTTCAACCACTAAAAAATCGTTGAGCTAACAAAGCATATTAAAAATATCATTTAATTTATTAACTGCCTTTTGTTTATCATCATCTAGAATATGTGCATATATCTTTGTTATTTCTGTAGAACTATGTCCTAATAGCTCTGCTATAACTTCAATAGATACTCCTCTCCTGATTAATTGGGTAGCATAGGTATGCCTAAGGCTATGAAAATCCCTCTCTTTTATATTATTTCTTTTTAACATTCTCTTATATGACCTTAACAAAGCCCTTGCGTCTAAATATTGTAACCTGCTATTGGTGAATACAAGTACATCATCATTAAATGAGATGCCTAAAGTTAAAGCCTTTTCTTTTGTTGTTGTTTTTTGCTGTTCTAAAATACCTATCAGGTTATCAGGTATAGTCACTTGTCTTATACTATGCTTGCTTTTAGGGGTCTGTAAGCCTGTTACAAGCGTTCTTGTGCCATCTGCCTTAATATCTGAATAAGTTTTTAAGGTTTGTTTTACGTCTATTATGCCCTTGTCTAGAAGTATTGTAATCAATATTATATCCCCTAAGGGTGATGCTAATGGGTAAAAAATTATGTTTTAGATTTAAGACCCCTAAGGACATCAGAAACAGCATTGCAAGGGTTAATAATATGGTCGCGAATGGTGAAATGGATACCAAGACGGCTAACGCTATAATATGTGGCTGTAATACCCTTTTAGGAAGTATCAGGGCTGACGAACAGCAAAAGCAGATTGACAAGTTGAGAAGTATCGTTGAGGATTTGGAGAGTAAATAGTACTATACAGGGTTGCACAATATGTTGAATTATGTTATAATTTCTTTGAGCTGATGAGGCTCTGCAAAAGGGAATGACGGGCGGTTGTTCCTCCCCAATCTGTAAGGAGAGGGGGTGTTTATTATGATAGTGACTATTGAAGATATTAAAATAATATTGATATTACTGCTATTAATAATAATTTACATAAAAAAATAATCGCCCACACTCTCACATATAGGCGACTATTTAACATAAAAAAGCTTTCGTGAGGGGCAACTGTCGGTTGCTCCCTTTTGTATTTTTATAATACTATAATTTTAAAGAATTGTCAAGGGGTGTACCTACTGTTTTAAAAGGTGTGTTTCAACCACTTTTCAACCACTAATATATTTTATACTACAAAAAATATTGAGGTAACTTA
>DBGCRA010000003.1:0-18640 GCA_048359195.1 Candidatus Gallispira sp. | reverse complement strand
TCGATTTTCAAAGATAAGTTACCGAGGCGTTAGCGGAGGTAATTATATTCTTTGCGTAAGCAAAGTGCTATGCGAACAAAGAGAGCATAGCCATAGGAAGTTTTAACTTCCTATAATATTTGATTGTATAATTTTAATCCCCTGAAGGTGAAAAACTTTGGGGGATTTTTTTGATTTACACCAATGATTTATATCAGGTAGGTGAATATGGCGATAAGTGGTGTTTAAGTGTCAGGATTGAGTAAATATAAATTTTAACTATTAAAATAAATTAATGTAAAAATCTCTTGACATTAAAGTATTACAGGTGTAATATATATCTGTACTACAAATGTAATATTTAATTAAAGGAGTGTTTTTTATGAAAAAATTTTTTACGGCAATTATTGCAGGAACAATTTTTCTATCTGCTTTTGGGTGCGATGCATCTTCAAAAGAGCCTGAAAAAATTACGGCGGACTACAGTTTAAACTTTAAGGGTATTAATGGCTGTGGTGTTTTTTATGACCGGAGCAGCAATACTTATACTCTGTACAATGAAGAACAGTGCAATACAAGGTATTCACCTAATTCAACATTTAAAATTGCTGCAACTCTTGAAGGGTTAAAATATGATGTTGTTACCTCTGAAAATTCCACTATGAATTACAATGGCAATACATATCCGTTTGAAAGCTGGAATAAAAACCTTAATTTAAAGGAGGCATTTCAAAATTCTTGTGTATGGTATTACAGACAGCTTATAGACGGAGTTGGACAGGAAAATATGGCGGCTGATTTGAATAGTTTGGGTTATGGAAATTGTGATGTAAGTCAGTGGAAGGGCAGCGGTCAGGGACCTACAGAGGACACAAATGGCTTTTGGCTTGGCTCATCTCTTGAAATATCTCCCATTGAAATGGTTAATGTTATAGCTGATATTTTTGAGGACAAAACAGAATATGATAAAAATGATATTAATATACTCAAAAATATTATGCAAAGTGACATTGATGGTATTTATGGTAAAACCGGTACAGGCAGGGATAACAGTGCATGGTATTCAGGATTTTACGAAGGTGAAATGGGAAGAGTGTATTTTGCCGTTCATCTTGAAAACGGTGATGGTGAAAATGTAGCCGGAGCTGATGCAAAGGCTGTTGCTTGTGATATAGTTGAAGAATATTATAAATAAATTTAACTATTAATATAGTGATACCCAACTTTCCTATTGCTTTTTATATGCTATATGCTATAATTAATTTAGGAATAAACAACAAAGGAGGGTATTTTTATGAAAAAATTTATTTCAATATTACTGGCTGCGGCTATGCTTGCTGTGCCTGTTTACGGTAATGGGGGATATACACAGGAGGAGCTTGTATTAAAAGCTAAAGAGGTTTGTCAGATTAATGACAGTTTTCCGGACTTTGAAATTTCATCTATCTATGAGGCGTATGGTATGAAATTCTATAATTACCGCTGGGATGCCGAAAATGGTGAAAGAACTATTGATGTAAATGTAGGCTCTGACGGAATTGTATACAGATATAACGACTATATGAGTTATGACGGGGAAAAGACAAGGGTTTACACGGACACGGAGGCACTTAAAAAGGCTGATGCCTTTTTGAAGTCTGCTTTAGGAGATAAGTATAATGACATTGCCTTTGATTACTTTGACAGTGACAGTGACAGCTATTCATTTATTTACCGTATTATGTTTGACGGTGTTGCATACAACAGCAGTACTTTGCGTATAGGCGTAAACAAATACAATAACAACGTAAGCTATTATTATTATCCTGAAGATATAATAGGTATTAAAAACAGCAGCTTTGAGGGCAAAAAAACGATTGATGAAGCTGAAAATATAATGAAAAATAATATAGAGCTTGGCTATTTTGCCGACTATGATTACGATACAAAGAAATATAATGTAAAATTATTGTATCGTATGAAGGATTATTTGCTTAGAGCTGAGGATTTAAAGCCTTTGAACCAAAGAGATTTGATTGTATTTAGAGCTGAGGAATCCTCAGCCGACAGCGGTGGAAGTGCTAAGGCTTCCTTAACTCCTGCGGAAATACAGGGCATTGAAAATATTAAAAATGCAGTTACCGTTGATGAAGCAATAAAGGTTTATAATACTGTTTTTGAACAAAATATCACAACAGATGATGTTACTGTGGATTATGAAAAGGAATATTCAGATGATAAATATAATGTTATATTAAGCAGCAAAAACAGTGACAATTATTTCAATGCCACTGTTGATTATAAGGGCAGAATTACGTCTTATTACAGCTATAAGAATGATGACGAAAGTAAAGTGGATGAAGATGAAATAAAGTCAAAGGCTGAAGCTTTGGTTAAAAGACTTGAATGTGAATATGACCTGACACCTGTGGAAAAAAATAATAACAGCTACAGTGAAAACAGCTTTATTTGCAATGTTTTGAGGAATGGTAAGATTTCATTTAGTGAATGTATTAATATATCAACTGATGATGCAGGCAATATTACATACTTTAATGTTAATTATTTGCCTGACGAAATTTTTAATACTGACATAGAGGCAAAAATAACTGAGGATGAGGCTTATAACATAGCTGTAGAGAATTACGGCTTTAACCCTTATTACAGCATCAAGGCAAATTATGGTGAAGTGTGTGATGAATTTGAAACTGTGCCTGTTTACGGCTTTGGTGAACGCTTCAGTATTGATGCCGTAAGCGGTGAGGTTTTAAGCTATAATGGTCAGAAAATAAATAAAAAGGGAATTAAAACCTATAGTGACTTAAATGACCAATGGTATGCCGATATTGCGGTTAATCTTGCTTATTTGGGATGCAGCTTTGAGAGTGATGAGTTTAATGGAGATGAGCTGCTTACGATTGAGGCATTAAAGGAGCTTACAAATAATACATATTATCTCAATGAATCTATTGAAAATAAGGATGAAAATTCGGTTATGACACGTTATGAATTTGCCGAGTATATGATTGATTGTATGGATATTAAAAATGTAAGCAAATATAATGAAATTTATATTAAGCCTTTTGATGATGTGGATTTCAAGCATACAGGTTCTGTTGCTATATTAAAGGCAATGGGTATTGTTGGAGGTGACAGTTTTAGAGGTAATGACAATATTACAAGAGCTGAGGCAGCGGCTATGATATACAGATATATGCTAAATAAATGAAATAAATAAATAAATATTTAACAGCCGTTCCGAGCATTTCTTGAGCGTGCTTTTTCGTTATGCGGCTTTTGTAAAAGTTGTAAGTACCAAGTGTTGCCTACCCCCCGTAACTCAAAAGCCTGTAAATATCAGTGTTTACAGGCTTTTTTCTATGTAAAAATTAAGTTGTAGGTTCTTTGTCAACTGGTGTGGTTGATAAAAATTAATAACTCCAACGGTGTAGATTATCTTTTAAATAGAAAAAACATTTTACAAAATACTACAAATATTGTATAATGTTTGTAAGCAAGAGGGAATGACGGGCGGTTGTTCCTCCCCTAATCTGTAAAGAAAGGGGGATTGATATTATGAATTATGAAATCATTTATTTGACTTTATTAATTATCATAATTGTTCTTATAAAGAAATAGCCGCCCTATCTGCCAATAGGACGACTGTGTACAATGTACATATAATCTTGTTGTGAGGACAACCGTTCGGTTGCTCCCTCTTGTAATTTAATGATAGCATAAATTTATTATGCTGTCAAATATTTTTTACAGAGGCACTTTGTTCAGATGGTTATGCGTATAACTACTATTGGGCATTGTGCCATTTATTATGAGCAGAAAGAGGGTGGTTTTATGGCTATGCAGCCTTATATGGTGTTAATTGGCTCGGTTATTGTACCTGTAACACCTAGCGAAATAACGACTAAATATTCGGGAAAAAACAAGACTGTAGAGCTTGTAGACGGTACTATTATTAACAAACTCAATCCTTCTGAACTTACCACATATAAGTTTACATTGCTTTTGCATAAACAGACAAAAGGAATTACTGTATTTATAGTAGAACAATATCTTGATTTTGTACTTGGCATATCTGACTATATTTATGTTATGGAAAAGGGCAGTATTGTGCTTGACGGCAAAACAAGTGATTTAAAGCTGAGGATGTTCAAAAAATAATGACAGAATAAACTGCTTTGGGCTTGATGTTTTTACCGAGAGTACTACATAAATAATGGTAAATAATATGATAAAAATACACACGGTTAAGTTCTATTTGCATTATTGTCAAGAAGGACTGTTTTTATACTGTTTACACAAAATTTTTTAAAGGCTCGGAACGGCTGTTATTACTTAACAATATTTTTCAATAACTCTTTTAATATCCTCTGCATTAAAGCCTCGTCTTAACAAAAAATTAAAGTGTCTTTGCTTTTCTTTCAAATCAATTGGAGTGTTTTTTATTCTCTTTTCAAGGAGACCTTCTATAATTTGGTCAGTATCCTCAATATTAAGTTCCGATAATGCTTTGTCTATTATATTTTCATTGACACCTTTTTTAAACAGTTCTGATTTTATTCTTTGAGGTCCCCATTTTTTTAGCTTTCTGCAGTCTTTTGCGTACATAAGGGAAAAAGCCTCATCGTCGATATATTTATATTTAAGCATTGAGGCAATTACTCTTTCAATAATATCCGGACTATATTCATCCTCCTTCAGCTTGTCACGCACCTCCTTTTCCGTACGCATTTTAAAGCCAATAAATCTGTCAGCCTTCTGATATGCCTTTACATAAACTGTGTTATCCACAATGTAGTCATACCTTTCCGTGGTCAGTTCCATACCTGTTTTAAGTCCCATAAAGCTTAAATCATTTTTATCCATACCAAAGGCAAATTTGCCGTCAATAAATATTGAAACTCTGTTTTTTTGTTTGGTTTGTTCCTGTATATCTGTAATTATCATTTTTTCTCCTTAACAGTGTGTATTCTCCACTTCCACCAGCCAAGTTTATAGCATATATACATAATTGCAGCTGAAATGCCGTTACTTGCAACTACTGAGTACCATATGCTTTGCTCCGCCATATTGAAAAAGTGGCTGAAAATAAAAAGAGTTGCAAATCTGAATATCCAGAGTCTTGCTGCATCTACTATCATTGTTACGAGGGTATTTCCTGCGCCGTTAAAAAGTCCTACAGTATTGTTGTAAATAGCGTTTGTCCAGCACCAGAAAGCCATAATTGAAAGAAACTTTGCCGCCATAGGTATAACTTCACTGTCTGAGGAAAAAATCCTAACAATAGCTGTTGAAATGAAATCTCTTGACAGTATAAAGCCTGCAATTAAAAGGAATATAAAAGCCATAAGCCGTGATTTTTTATAGGCATCAACAGCTCTTTCAGGCTGATTTGCACCAATGTTTTGACCTACTATTGTAGCTACCGATGAGCCCATGGCATTTGCAGGCATTGTTATAATACTGTTTATTCTGTTGCCTATTCCGTATGCTGCCATTGCATTGCTGCCGTATACAAGTACGTTTTTTGTCATAAGCAGAAATCCAAACTGCATCGTGGAGTTGCCGACTGCTGTAGGAAGTCCCACTGAAAGTATTCTGTGGAACATTTCGCCGTTGAAACGGAAATTTTTTAAATTAATCGCAATTTCATTTTTTGTATTAAAAAGGCTTAATGCAGCAATAAAGGCACAGGGTACTTTTGCAAGCATTGTGGCAAGGGCTGCACCTGCTATACCCCATTTAAAAATCATAATAAAAAGAGGGTCCAGTATCATATTTATAATTATACCAAGCATATTCAGTTTCATAGGTCTTACAGTATCTCCTTGAGCCTGATTAACTGCCGAAAATATGTTAATCATAAATAAAAAGGGGAGGTCTGTAATTACTATTCTTAAATATGTTGTGCCCATTTTGTGTATGGTTTCGTCTGCTCCAAGCCATGTTACTATTGCAGGAGTAAATAAAAAGCAGAGAGCACCGCATATTAAAGCAAATATCATTGAGCATACAAATATATGATTAGCCATTGATTTTGCATTTTCTTTGTCTTTTGCACCTACATACTGAGATATAAGTATGGAACCTGCAAGAGTTAAGCCTGCACCGAAATTGATTATAATATTTTGCATGGGGCTTACAAGGGATATGGATGCCATTTCATTTGTGCCCAGTTTTCCAAGCCAGAATGTATCGGTAAGGTTGTACATTGTCTGTATAAAGTTGTTTATAACTATAGGTATGGCAAGGTATAGTATTGCCTTTATCATATTGCCTGATAAAATTTCCTCTGTGTTTTTTGCAGCCTTTGACATAAAGGAATCTCTCCTTCCTTTGTTGTAATTATAATTATTTTACGGCAATTTTTCAATAATTTCCTTTAAATTATTCTTTATTATGTGGAAAATACTGAAATTTTGTGGATTTAAAATTATTGTTAGCTTTTCCGCTACGGCTAAGTATTGGGACGGACAATGTCTGCCCCTACAAATAACAGCAATCTTAATGTAGGGGCACACATTGGGTGTCCGCTATACTTAACTGTAAAATACAGCTAACATCTATTTAGTACGTTAAACAATAATTTTAAATTTACTATTGTTAAATTTTCCAATTTGTTTTATTATATATAAGAGGTGAGTTAATATGAATACCGTTGATTTGCACACACACAGCACTTGCTCTGACGGAACCTTTACACCAAAGGAGCTTGTTGCATATGGTAAGAAAAAAGGTTTAAAGGCTATTGCCCTTACTGACCACGATACATTAGAGGGTATATCTGAAGCATTGTATTACGGAGAAAAATTTGGCATTGAGGTTATACCGGGTATTGAGATTTCTACGGAATATGAAAATAATGAACTTCATATAGTAGGCTTGTTTGTAAGTAATGAGAGTGAAGAGCTTAAATCTGCCCTTGAAAATCTGAGGAAAAGCCGTGAAATGCGTAATATTGAAATGGTGGAGAAACTTAACAATATTGGTGTTGATATTAGCTATGAAAATGTTTTAAAGCGAGCAGGAGGAGGAATTGTAACAAGAGCCCATATTGCAGGAGAGGTTATGGCATTAGGCTATGCATCATCAAATAATGAGGTTTTTGAAAGATATATAGGCAAGGATAAACCTGCTTATATTAAAAGAAATCTTATGTCCTGGCAGGACACACTTTATCTTATTAAAAACAGCGGAGGTCTGCCTGTTTTGGCGCATCCTTTGCTTTATAAGCTGTCTGACAGGCGTCTTGAAATGATAGTGTCAGACCTTGCAAACCACGGACTTTGTGCTATTGAGGCTTACTATTCAACCCACAGTCCTGCTGAAGTTAAATATGTAAAAACTCTTGCAGAAAAGAATAAATTAAAGCTAAGCGGTGGAAGTGACTTCCACGGAGCAAATAAACCTAAAATTGATTTAGGCACAGGCTACGGCAGTTTGCAGGTGCCTTATGAGGTGCTGGAGAGTTTACGGAAAGGAGTAAAAAATGCCTAAGAATAAAAGCGAAAACAGACTTATCGCCCAAAATAAAAAGGCTTACCATGATTATTTTATACTTGAAACCTTTCAGGCCGGTATTGCTTTGACAGGTACAGAGGTTAAGTCTATGAGGGCAGGCAAATGCAATTTAAAGGAAAGCTATATTTCCATTGAAAATGGTGAGGCTATTATAAAGCAAATGCACATCAGCCCTTATGAACAGGGAAATATATTTAATCATGACCCTTTGGCTGACAGACGTCTGCTCTTGCATAAATATGAAATCAATAAGCTTATTGGTGCCGTCACAAGGGACGGACATACAATAGTGCCTTTAAAGGTTTATTTTAAGGGCAGCCTTGTTAAGGTGGATATAGCTATTGCAAAGGGTAAAAAGCTGTATGATAAACGTCAGGATATAGCTAAAAAAGATGCACAGAGAAGTGCTGAAAAGGAGTTTAAGCATAAATTACAAATTTAGTATTATAAAGGAGAAAATAAAATGGACTACAAAAAAATTGCAATGGAAAAGCACGCCCAATGGGCAGGTAAAATTGAGGTTATTTCAAGAGCAGAGGTAAACAATGCTGATGATTTATCGGTAGCATACACACCGGGAGTTGCGGAGCCTTGTCTTGCCATTAAGGAAAATCCCGACAAAGTTTATGAGCTTACAAGAAAGTATAATATGGTAGCAGTTATTACTGATGGCTCCGCCGTACTGGGACTTGGAAACATTGGCGGTGTTGCAGGTATGCCTGTTATGGAGGGTAAATGTGTACTTTTCAAGGAGTTTGCCGGTGTTGATGCCTTCCCTATTTGTGTAAATACACAGGATGTAGATGAAGTTGTAAATACTATTTATCATATTTCAGACAGTTTTGGCGGTATTAACCTTGAGGATATTGGTGCTCCGCGTTGTTTTGAAATTGAGAAAAGATTAAAGGAGATGTGCAGAATACCTGTATTTCACGATGACCAGCATGGTACAGCCGTTGTAGTGCTTTCAGGTATAAGAAATGCTCTTAAATTAACGGGAAAGATTGCAGAAGAATGCAAGGTTGTTATGAGCGGTGCAGGTGCGGCAGGTACTGCTATTGCCAAGCTTCTTTTAAAAGCAGGATTTAAGAATATTGTAATGAGAAATATTGACGGTGTTATTTCTGCCGATAAAACTTATGATGACCCTTCTCTTACTGAGCTTGCACAGCTTACAAATCCTGACAGAGAGGATGGTACTTTAGCTGATATTGTTAGGGGTGCAGATATTTTCATTGGTGTTTCAGCTCCTAATATTTTAACAGGCGATATGGTAAAGACAATGAATAAGGATGCCATTATTTTTGCTATGGCAAACCCTAATCCGGAAATTTTGCCTGATATAGCTATTGAAGCCGGTGCAAGAATAGTGGCAACGGGTCGTTCTGATTATCCTAATCAGATTAACAATGTTCTTGCTTTCCCCGGTATATTCAGAGGTTCTCTTGATGTAAGAGCAAGTGATATCAATGAAGAAATGATGCTTGCTGCATCTGATGCAATTTCAAAGCTTGTTACAGATGAAGATTTAAAGAAGGGTATTATCATTCCTTCTGCCCTTAACAAGAGTGTATCTAAGGATATTGCGGCTGCTGTTGCAGATGCAGCAAGAAAAACAGGTGTTGCAAGAATATAAAATGAAATATTAATGTAATATAAATTAAACTGAAAATATGATATAATAAGGATAAGAGTAATAACAAGGGATAACTATACGCTTATCTGCTTTTATGGTAATTATTGTTAAAATTCGAATACAGTCTTTTATTACTTTTTCACAAAATTAACTTAAAAGTAACCTTGGTGTAACAGTATTGTAACAATGATAGTGTATACTATATTTAGTAGATCAATTTAATCACATAACTATATATACTTACATAAAATATAGAAAGGAGGACGCTAATATTATGAAAAAGCTTTTGATTACATTTTTTGCAATATTTACTTTGGCATTTGTGGTATTAGCTATGCCTGCATCTGCCCAGGCTGCTCCTGTTAACAATTTTAAAGTCACAAGCGGTATTAACACGGCTAAGACTTCTGAAATTACATTTGATTCAACAAGAGTTGTTTCAGGCACTGCCGAATCAGGTGCCAATATTACAATTACAATTTATGAGCCTGTAACCGTAAATGGAAATACTACTTACAAATATATCAGATCCTATAATGTTACAGTAGGCTCAAGCGGTATTTTCTCTCAGAATATAAGCCTTAAGGAGGGCAAGAACTATGTTGTTGTTGCTGCTCGCAAGGATTCAAAGTATTCAGAGGTTCGCACCACAATTACAAGGAAAAATGCTGTTTTAAAGGCAACTCTTTCACAGAGCTATGCCGTTCCCGGCGGTCGCAGTTGGTAATTAAAATTTTTATAAAGGGTATAAATATATGAAAAACTTCGGAAGGAATTTTGTAATTGCTTTTTTGATGGTTTTGGCTATTTATCAGACAGGTGAGTTATGGTTTGGAGATTTTTCGGACCATAACTTTTTTTCTTTATTTGAAAGCAGCGAAAACACCTATTCTAAAAATGTAGCCTACACACTTGACAGACTTGTTATTAACCTTGGAGACAACAGGGTTATTTGTCGTGCCGGCAATATCTATGGCAGTGATTATAAATCGCAGTTTGACAAGGCTGTTGCTGCTGCCCTGACAAAGGGCACTCTTGCGGAAAATACGGGAGATGTGGACTGGAACAGTATACTTGACAACAGAGCAATTATTTATGAATATAATTGTAGTTTTAACGGCAGGGATTTAGCAGGTATTTTTGATGTTAAAAGTGATAATTGCACCGGAATTAAAAGCTATGATACAATTATTATTTCTCCAAGAGCCGATAATTCTTTTATGAGGGTAATTTTTTATGATTCTGTTGAAAAAATAAGCTCTTATGTTGAGCTTAAAAGCAGCAGTATAATAGGCAAATGTTATGAAACCAGTTCAGAATTTGTTGCATCAGAGGATAAAATTTATTATATTTCAAGTGTTGAAAATGGTTTTGATATTTTCACGGATAATATATTCCTGCCTCAAAGCGATGAGGAAATTTACAGTTACAATGCCGTTGAGCCTCATTTGACAATGAATGATGTATCAACAATAGAGAAAAATGCCAATATTTTCTTTGACAATGCGGCTACAAAAAATTATACAAAAAACGGCGGCAACTATGTATTCAGTGATGAAACCTCTGTAGTTAAATTTTATGAGAATTCAGTTCTTGAATATTTTAACTATGATACAAAGAACAAGGATGACAACAGCTTTTCAGCTAATTATGTTGCGGCAATTAATTTAATAAAGAGAGATTCATTTGTTACAAATGAATTTTTTCTTGACAGCTACACTTATGATGAAGGGAAATATGTGTTTAACTTTAATTATAAAATAAATAATCTTACTCTTGTGCCGGGTGAAAATATTAAGACAGAAACAGGTATGAACAGTTTCATTGAGGTTTCGGCGTCAAACGGCAGTGTGGATAAATACAAAAAATATTCCTGCCGATATACGGTGTCAGACAGAATAAGTCTTAATGCAAAGATAGATTTTATAAGTGCTGTTGACAAAATTTATGCCGATATTTACGGCAGCGGAGAAAAAAAGCCTGTAGACAATATTTCACTTTCGTATATTGCCGATACTAAGAGCTTTGGCCTTAGATGGATTGTGGAAATTGAGGGCGAAAGCTACATTGTGGATACTGAAGGGTAGGTGTTTTTATGGAATGGACAAGGGCTAAAAAATATACCATTATAATACTTCTCCTTCTAAATGCAATTCTTTTTGGACTTAATATGTATCAAAAATTTGAAACAAGACTGTCAAGCAGCAGAATTAATGCAGTTACATCTGTTTTGGAGGAAAAGGGCATTACCATTGCTTCAACTCTTCCAAGAAATTATAAGCCGATGGCAGATATGTCAACTTCAGAGATTGCTTTTGACTACATTAAGCTTCAAAAAATATTTATGTCAGGGCAGTCTGATGTAAAGAGAACCGATGAATATAATAGTGTTGTGTTTATGTCTGATACATCAAAGGTTGCAATAAAAGGCAGCACTATTAACTATACATCTGAAAATTCTGTTGAATTAAGTGATGAATCTTCTGCTAAGGCTTATGCCCAAAATATGATAGACAGTATAAATAAATATTTTGGCAACTACAGCTTTCATTCAATTTATAAAATTGATGGAGGCTACAGCATTAAATATTATGAAAAGATAAATAATCATAATGTTTTCAGTAATTTTGCTTATTTTACAATTAAAGGTAAAAACGTTGCACTTGCTATGAACTATCTTAGAACAGGTAATGAATTAAGCGGTAAAAATAATATTTATGGAGCAGATGAGGCACTGTATTCAGCAGCGGATCTTATAGCAGCGGAAATTAAAGACCCAAGAATAACAAAGGTTGAGCTGGGATATTATGCAATTAAGTTAAATAGCGGCAGTGATGAGGTTGCTGTGCCGTTTTATCTTATTGTTGCAAATAACAAGGAATACTATGTTAATGCTTATACAGGAGAGAGTTTTTAGTGTTTAACTTCCGGTTAGCTTGCCAATCGGAAGTTAATAATTCAAAAGCGTTTTTGCACCAAGCAAAATTGGCAGTTTTTGAATTTGCGTGAGGTTCTTGCCTAAATGGCAAGGTTCTTACGTTTGTTTTGCACGGCTATAAATAGTCTTTATAGGGTAACCGGTAAGGTAAACATTAATTTATATTCACCCCAATCCTTACATTTTCGCTAAAATTTTCAAAAATTCTTGACAATAACAGTCTTTGCTGATAATATGAAAAGGTTGAAATGTAAAGACATTTTAAAGTATTTACACTTTAGCCTTATTTTTATGTTGAAAAATTTGTAGAATTAATATATACTTATAATAATAAGTATGAATTATTTTGCGAAGATATAGATATTTGCGTAACTGAAAAAAATTTTTTGTTGTACCAGAGAGGTGTGTGCTTTTATGGAGCATTTATTGATTAAGGGCAGAAATCCCCTTAAGGGCGAAGTTGTAATAAGTGGGGCTAAAAATGCGGTTGTTGCTATTATACCTGCTGCAATTATTGCCAATGGAGTTTGTATTATTGACAATTTGCCTGCTATTGAGGATGTTAAGTGTTTACAGGATACTTTAACTAAGCTTGGTGCAGTTTGTGAGCTTATTGATGAAACTACCCTTATGGTGGATTCTTCAAATCTTAATAACTTTAATGCCACTTTTGATTCTGTCAGAAGAATAAGAGCTTCTTATTATTTAATGGGTGCTCTTCTTGCCAGATTTAAGGAGGCTAAGGTTGCTTTGCCGGGAGGCTGTAATTTCGGAACAAGGCCTATTGACTTGCATTTAAAGGCTTTCAGAGCATTGGGAGCAACTATTGATGAGGATTATGACAACGGTATTATTTGCCTTAAAGCAGACAGACTTGTAGGCACCAATATTTTCCTTGATACGGTTTCTGTAGGAGCTACCATTAACACTATGCTTGCGGCAACTCTTGCCGAAGGTGTTACCACTATTGAAAATGCGGCTAAGGAACCTCATATTGTAGATACGGCCAACTTTCTTAATATGCTTGGCGCCAAGGTTAAGGGTGCAGGTACTGATGTTATTAAAATTACCGGCGTTGAAAGCCTTCACGGCGGTGAATATATGATTATTCCCGACCAGATTGAGGCAGGTACATATATGATTGCAGCCGCTGCCTGCGGCGGTCATGTTTCTGTGAGAAATATTATACCTAAGCATATGGACAGTCTTTCTGCAAAACTTAAGGAAATGGGCTGTCAGGTTATTGAGGGCGACGATTTTATTGATGTTATATCTGACGGTAAACTAAATGCTACAAGAGTAAAGACTATGGCTTATCCCGGATTTCCTACGGATTTACAGCCTCAGATGGTTGCAGGTCTTTCAAAGGCAGAGGGTATAAGTATTCTTACCGAAACAGTGTGGGAAAACAGATTTCAGTATATTGAGCAGCTTAGAAAATTTGGCTGTGATATAAGTGTTGATGGTAGAGTTGCTACAATTCATGGTGTAAAGCAGCTTAACGGTGCTGATGTTATGGCAACTGATTTAAGAGCAGGAGCAGCTATGGTTATTGCGGGGCTTGCGTCAAACGGCATTACTAAAATAGGCAATGTCCGCTTTATAGACAGAGGATATGAAAAGATTGAATACAAGCTTAAAAGCTTAGGTGCAGATATTAAGAGGGTTAAGGAATAATGAAACTTAAATTTGCAACTATTGCCTCAAGTTCATCGGGAAACTGTGTATATGTAGGCACGGAATATACAAATATACTTATTGATGCGGGACTTAGCGGCAAAAAAATTGAAGAAGGACTTAATGAGCTTGAGCTTACGGGAAATGATATAGATGCTGTGTTTGTGACCCATGAGCATATTGACCATGTTGACGGTGTAGGTGTCCTTTCAAGAAGGTATAATATACCTATATATGCAACAGAGGGAACATGGGCAAATATGCCGTCAAAGGTTAAGGTTGAAACTATTCGTCCTGATTTTAAAAGGTGTGTATATGCTGATGAAAACACTGTTTTCAATGATCTTCTTATAAAGCCTTTTGAGATTCCACACGATGCGGCAGAGCCTGTGGGCTACAGCATTATGACCGATAAGGACAAAATAACAATAGCAACCGATATTGGACATATTTCAGATATAATTAAGGAAAATGTAAAAGGCTCATCACTGCTTTTGCTTGAGAGCAATCACGATGTGGATATGCTTAAAAACGGTTCTTATGCATATAATTTAAAGCAGAGAATTTTAAGTGACTATGGTCATCTAAGCAATATAAATGCAGGGGAATTTTTAAGTGATTTTGCTGACAGCAGACTTAAATATGTTTTTCTCGGTCATTTGAGTAAGGAAAACAATACTCCAAGGGTTGCCTTTGATACTGTCAGGGATATTGTAACTGACAGCGGTATTGAACTGGGAGGCGACTTTGATATGTGGGTTGCTGCACCTTACGGTGTTAAGAGAAGGATTGAGCTTTAATGAAAATAACTGTTGCCTGTGTAGGCAAAATTAAGGAAAAATATTTTACTGATGCTATAAATGAGTATTCCAAAAGACTTTCAAGATATGTTACGCTTGAAATTTGTCAGGTGGCCGATGAAAAAGCTCCTGAAAATATGAGTGAGGCACAGGTCATTCAGGTTAGGGAAACAGAGGGAGAAAGGCTTTTAAAGGCAATTAAAGACAGCTTTGTTGTTGCTCTTGCCATTGATGGCAAAAAAATGACAAGTGAAGGTTTTGCTGATTTTATTTCAGATAATATGGTAAAAGGCGTAAGCCATATCACTTTTGTTATAGGTGGCTCTTTGGGGCTTAGTGATAAGGTACTTAAAAGAGCTGACTTTAAGCTTAGCTTCTCTGATATGACATTTCCTCATCAGCTTATGAGGGTTGTGCTTTTGGAACAGATATACAGAGGATACAGAATAATGAAAAATGAGCCCTATCATAAGTGATGGGGCTTTTTTGCGGTAACTTTTTTTATTTCCCAATAACACCTCCTTAAAGAAATTTTAATCAAATAATATTAAATTTGAATTGTAAATCTACCCCCATTAGTGTTATACTGTATTTATGAATATGTAATTATTTGTGGGAGAAAAGTTATGAATGCTAAAATAAGCTTTGTGTCACTTGGCTGTGACAAAAATTTAATAGATAGTGAGATTATGTTAGGTCTTATTGATGAGGAGGGTTATACAATAACCTATGATGACAGTGAGGCAGATATTATAATTATAAATAGCTGTGGCTTTATTATGGATGCCAATCAGGAAGCTATTGATAAGGTCCTTGAAATGGCTGACTACAAGAGAGAGGGAAACTGCAAGGCTCTTATTGTAACAGGCTGTATGGCACAGCGCTATAAAGATGAGATTTTTGAATCTTTGCCTGAAGTAGATGCTGTTGTTGGTACAGGGGATTTTGAAAATATAGGTGTTGTAATTAAAAGGCTTCTGGAGGGTGAAAAGCAGGTAAAGCTTGTAACTGATAAGGAGCATCTTTTAAATCCGGATAACAGCTATAAGAGAATTATAACTACAACAGGAGGCTTCGGTTATTTAAAAATAGCCGAGGGCTGTGACAATCACTGTACCTATTGTACAATACCCTCATTAAGAGGTCATTATCGTTCAAGAACTATGGAGTCTCTTGTTAAGGAGGCTGAAATCCTTGCAGAAAAGGGAGTAAGGGAGCTTATACTTATTGCTCAGGATACATCATTATATGGACAGGATTTATACGGCAGAAAGGCTTTGCCCGAACTTTTGAGAAAATTAAGTGATATTGAGGATATTAAGTGGCTTAGAATACTTTACTGCTATCCTGAAAATGTTACTGATGAATTAATTGATGAAATGGCAAATAATCCAAAGGTTCTTCACTATGTGGATATGCCTATTCAGCACAGTGAAAACAGAATACTTAAATTAATGGGAAGAAAGAGCACAAGAGAGGGCTTAAAACAGACTATATCAAAAATGAGGGAAAAAATGCCTGATATGTGCATAAGAACTACTCTTATTACAGGTTTCCCTTCAGAAAGTGAGGAGGAGTTTAAGGCACAGTGCGACTTTATAAGTGAGGTTAAGTTTGACAGACTTGGCGTATTTACTTATTCTGCCGAGGAAGGCACACCTGCCGCAAGAATGGATAATCAAATTGCCGAGGAAGTAAAGGCAGAGAGAAAGGACTATATTTTACAGCTTCAAAGAGGAATTTCTGCATCTGTATGTGAAAGATATGTAGGCAAAACCCTTGAAGTAATTGTTGAGGGCAAAATTGAAGGCGAAGAAGATAATATTTACTGCGGCAGAAGTTATCGTGACTGCTATGAAATTGATGGATTTGTTTTCTTTAAATCTGATGAAGAACTTCTTGCAGGTGATTTTTATAATATAAAAATTACAGAGGCAGGAGATTATGACTTAATAGGAGAAAGGATTGATTAAATATGAATTTACCAAATAAGCTTACTATATTGAGAATAATAATGATACCGTTTTTTCTGCTTTTTTTGTTAGGGGATTTTGGAATGACAGGCAGATATATTGCTGCTGTAATTTTCTGCATTGCTTCTTTTACAGACTGTCTTGACGGTTATATTGCAAGAAAATATAATCTTGTCACTAACTTTGGCAAGTTTATGGATCCTTTGGCAGATAAGCTTCTTGTGTGTTCTGCTATGATTGCGCTTATTGGTCTGGAGGATTCTGTTGTTGCTCTGCCAAGTGTTGTTGTAATTGTAATTATTGCAAGAGAATTTATTATTACGGGATTCAGAACTCTTGCAGTTGAACAGAATATTGTTATAGCCGCAGGCTTTTGGGGAAAGTTTAAAACTATATGTCAGATGATAATGCTTATTGTTCTTATTGTTAATATTGACAATGCTGTGTTTGCGGTTTTAAGTTATGTGCTTATTTATTTAAGTCTTGCCCTTGCAATAATATCAGCGGCAGATTATATAATTAAGAACAGGCAGGTTTTAAAGGGCTGAACTATAAATGGTTAGCTACCTGTGATGATTAGAAGAGGGTGAGAGTTTGAAGAAAGTAATTTCGATATTTCTTGCAGTACTCCTTTCTGTAAACTTTGTATGGGCAGATGATGATGACATTAACGATTTGCCTGTAAATGAGCAGGCAGATACTGCGGGAGCATATTTTGGAGAAATAATAAAATATATTAAGGAAAATTATGTAGGTGAGGATGTAGATACGGACAGGCTTATGCATGCTGCCATAAGGGCGGTTGTGGGTGAGCTTGATCAATACAGTGACTATTTAACACCTGATGAATATGAACTTGTTAAGGCATCTGAAAAAACCGTATGGTATGCACCTGAATTTGAGTGTGATTTTTCAGGAGAGGGCTATCCTGTTGTTTCTGAAATTTCGAGAGGTTCAAGAGCATATCAGGACGGAATAAGAGCAGGTGATGAAATAAGAGCTATTAAAGGTGTGACCTCCTATGCAATAGGAGAGGAGGAATATTTTAATTCCGTTACATCTGATATTGCTGAGTCTATTTCAATGAAAATAGCAAGGGGAAATAATGTAAGAGATTATAATATCAACCTTGTAAGAGTAGAAATTCATTCCGTAAATTATGTTTCTGATATGACTGAGTTTAATAGCAAAAATCAGAAGTTTACGGATTCATCTGTAGGCTATATTAAGATTTCAACATTTACGGACAATACTTATACAGATTTCCAAAGAGCCTTAAACAGTTTTAAAGCGGAGGGAAAGACTAAGCTTATATTGGATTTAAGAGGAAATACGGGAGGATATGTTGAGGAGGCTGTCAATGTTGCAAAGCTTATTGTACCAAATGGTGTAATTATAACTGCAAGGGATAAGAAAGGCAACATTACAACTTACAGCTCTGATTTAAAGACTAAACCCTATGAAGAGTGTGTTGTTCTTGTAGATGGTATGACTGCATCTGCGGCTGAAATTGTTGCTTCTGCAATGCAGGACAGCGGCGCTGCTAAAATTGTGGGCGAACAGACCTTCGGTAAGGGTGTTATGCAGAGTGTAATGTCATTTGATGATATAGGTGTTATTAAAATGACAACTATGGAATATTCGTCACGCTACGGCAAGAAAATAGATGGTATTGGAATTACACCTGATATAACAGTTGATAAAATTCTTTTTGTATCGGAAGAAGATAGTCTTGACAGTGAAAATGTAATTGCTGCCTTAAAGTTTTTAGGTTTCAGAGTGGATAAAAACAATACTGTTGAAAGAAATCTTGGTCGTTATCAGGCAGAAATGAATCTTAATATAACATATAAGCTTGACGGACCTACAGTTTCGGCAATGAATTATGAAATATATACGGAATTGATGGAAAGTGACAGAATATTTGCAGCGGGATATATGAGTCTGTTGGGATAAATTAATAATTTTTTCTCCCTATGTCTTTTATTATTAATCTTTTGTCAGGACAAACGCATGAGTAAATAAATTGTAAACAAGAATTAATATAACACCGCCTTACTTATGTTAAAATAAGAGTAAAGGCGGTGTTAAAACATGGAAGATATTTTAAAATATGTTG
>DBGCRA010000002.1:0-7457 GCA_048359195.1 Candidatus Gallispira sp. | reverse complement strand
AATCGGAAGTTAATAATTCAAAAGCATTTTGCGGTCGCACAAAGTTTGTCTGTTATATTATTTTTTAATAATATAACAGACAACGACTGCGATGCTGTGCAAAAACGTGATTTTTCCTTTATACATATTAATTTATAAAGCAACTAATCAGCTAAACTCTTATTTATAACTCAATTTTACCACAAAAAACAGCGAGGTCAAAGACCTCGCCGCTTAAAGCTATATAATCAATATTTAATTATTAAACTAACCAATATTAGTTATACATAGCAGTTTTAGTTGTAGCATCCCAAGAAACCTGTGCGCCTAAAGCTTCACCAATAGTTCTGAATGGTACAAACATTCTGCCGTCAACAATTTCTGCAACAGCCTGATTAGAAATGTTAAGAGTATTACCATTTACAGTATAAGTACGAGAACCTGCAGTAAATACTACAGTGTTAGTGCCCGCAGTAATGGTAGCAGTCTTAGTAACAGCATCCCAAGTAATGATGTCGCTGCTGTCAGCACTGTCTACGTTACCGCCTGCAATGGCAATAGCAACAAATCTTAACGGAACCATTGTAGAATTAGAATCAGTCTGGATATATGGAGCTACATCCATTGCAAATTCCTTATCATCAACGTTAATCTTGTCGTTACCTACAGTAACCTTAATAGAAGCTGTAAGAACAGGAGCCTGAGTTGTAGTTTCAGTAGCATCCTCAACTACAGATGTAGTAGTTTCAGTAGTTGTAGTCTTTGCCTTATACTGAGATACACTACCACCGCCGCCTGCACCTGAGCTGCCCTTAGAAGCTGCCTTAGTAGTAACTTCAGTAGTTGTAGCCTCAGTAGTTACATCACCGACACCTACACCGCCCTTGTTACCGTAAACATCAGGTAATGTTACAATATCAGCTGCATCATGAACGTATTCTTCAGTTCTTTCAAGGAAACCATTTCTAAGGAATGTACCGTCTTCTGATCTTGAATATCTCTGATTATCGCCATAAGCATCAGTAGCATCAGTAGATACAAAGAATTTACTTTCATTAAGCTTTACTTCTGAAGCATTTTCTGCAGGAAGATTGATATAATCACTCTGATTAAGCTTTTCATCCTTATTGTCTGAGAAGCATAATTCAGGACAAATCTTTAAGTAGTTATCATCACTTATGATAGGATTAGATGCTACATTAGCAAACTCAGTTTCATAATTTACAGAAGAAATCTTATCAATAGACTTATTACCTGCAGAAACTGCACCCTTAATATCATAATTGAACTTATAAACCTTACCATCTGCATTCTCGCTGCTGCCATTAGCATCAACAAGAGAAGATGCAGTATTGGAATATAATGAGAAGTTAAGACTGTAGTTATCATATGCAACTACATTTCTCATTATAAGTGCAGGGTTGTTATTAGTATCTACACCTGAAGCCTTGTTATTGAATGTTACACAATCCTTAAGCATATGCTCAACATAGATACCTTCACCACCAAGCTTGTAACCATTACCGCCTGAAGTAGCGCTAAAGTCAACATCCTTGCCGTTTACTAACTGGTAACCCTGCTTATAAGATACACAGTTCTCAAGAACTACTGCACCTATAGCACCGGAGTTAACCTTTGTATAACAATCCCAACCATCATCAAGGTTGTGGTGAGAAATACAATCCTCAAATACATTGCCATAACCAACTGTAAGCTTAGCTGCAAAACCATCAGCATTATTCTTAGATGGGTCACAGTTATTGAAAGACTCACAGCTCTTAACTACATTGTAAGATGGCCATGTAGAAATTGTAGCGTCACTGCTGTTGATACGGCTGATCTGGAAACCTGTAGTACCGTTGTTGTAGAAATTACAATCCTCAACTACACAGTGCATACCTGCTAAACCAAATGCCTTTTCATTATCCTTAGAGTTGCATACATCAAAGCCCTTGAAGTACCAGTAATCTGCATCACAGTCAAAGCCTGCAAATTCATGCTGAAGGTCAATAACCGGACGAGTGCCTTCTTCCGCTCTTATTGTCTTGAAGTTTCCGCCCTCATAACCCGAATAGATTGAAGGCATCTCAATCTTTCCAATATCTGTATTTGTTGGCACATAAGTACCTTCAAGCATAATAATTTCACCGCCAAAATCAACTGTACCTAAAGCAGTTTCAAAGTTTATTGGGTTTTCTCTTGTACCATCACCGGCAGGAGTTCCATCAGGTGAAACATAAATCTTACTTGTATCAGCAATATCTGAATGAGTTACAGTAAATCTAAGAATTACAGGATCATATGATAAGAAGTTATCTGCTGTATTTGGATAATAAACAACAGAAAATCTGTTTACTGAATTAGGCTCTAACTCAATTCTATAAACCTTTTCCTTATTACCAAGGATACTATCCTTTTCAATAGTCTTACCGTTCATTGAAATAGTAGTTACACCACCGGTCATGCCTGATGTAGAGTTAGACTTTAATCTAAGAGCATATTTCTGAGAAGTAGTGTAATATGGACTGTTTACAGTTACCTTTGGAGAAACTGCTTCGTTTACAGTAGCTGTAATAATAGGATCTGTATCAGGATTAGTTTCATGAAGTTCAACATTTTCAACTGTCATATCAGCATATCTTGAAGCAAAGAAACCAACATAAAGATTTTCAGGATCCTGAATTTCAAGTACATTTTCTGTATCATCTTCAGTTTCAAATGAATACTTTGTAACTGTATCACCTGTCTGGTAATCATAAGTAGTAATCATATAACCTGTATTCATCTTGGTTAATTTAATATTATACTTATCACCTGTTACAGGTAAGCTGTTTGTTGTTGAATAAATACCAACTCTCTCGCCACCGCCTGTTGAAGGATTAGTAACACCTCTACGAGTCATGATATTAATTCTGTTCATTAATGTCTTCTTTATATAAGAAGAAGAGTTAGGATCTGTTGGCCATGTAGAATCTGTACAACCACCTGCAATTACAATGTTAGATGTGAACTGAGTTTCTACATTAGCCTTTGATACAGAATAAGTCCTATTCTTAACTGTATCAGTTACTGTTATATTATTTAAATAAGCCTCTAATAAGTCTGCACCGGTTTCGTATGTAACTACGTCTCCATTATTTCTTGTAAACTCATAAGTAGTCTTTGCAGCCTCATCAGGGAATGGAGTCATATGGTTAGTGGCACCACCTGTATATTTACCTTCTTCATCAATACCACCTGCATAAGGAATAACATCTCTTGCCATAATACCAAAGGCTTCCTGACCTGAACGAAGCTTATCAAGAGCTACCTCAGGAGTATCGCCTGCTGCAATATAGCTGTCATACTTAGCCTGCTGGCTAGGTGCAAGATTGTTTACATCAAATATATACCGATTAACAGTAATATCAGCAGATAATGAGAAGTTATTCTGTGCATTTAACTTAGTATAGTAATATGCAATACCATCCTGGTCACCTGAAATCTTACCGGAACCTGTCCAAGATACTACATCAATACTGTCAATGTCATCAAGAACACCATCTTCCATAAGTTCAGGCTCAATACCGTACTGAACATCATCTGTTCTTGCAGTAGTTCCATCTGAATACTTCACATTAATATATGAAGATTCTGCATCCGTAGAACCTGATGCACCCATTGAAGATGCGCCGAATAACGTTGCCTTCCATATATATTCACTAGGCTCAACAATAGTAATTGTCCACTCAATCGGATTTGTAGCTGCAGCGCCATATCTTTCATTTACAACAACAGTTACAATTGTTGTACCAACAGTACTGTTGTCGAAATCAGTTAAATCGATATAGAAGTCAGCTGCAAGTACATCTGCCTCTGTAAGTTCAACTCTTTCATCCTTAGTATGTGTAACATTGCCATTTTCATCTGTTACATCATTATTATAAACCATATAGTACTCTGCATCATTCTTGAAATAGAAAGCGTCAGCACATAATGTACTAGTTGTGTTATCTGTTGAAAGGATAGCAAACTCTAAACCTTCTGTACTAAATAATTCACCCTGAGAATATGTAAATCTTGGGTAGCTGATTACACGTGAAGAAATAGGAGAAGGATTCATTACAGTAATATCATAAGTATCAAATAATGAATTATCTTCCTTTAACTGTACCTTAATTGTTTTATTGCCAATATCATCTGCAGTAAATGTAGGAACAGCCTTACCTGTTTCTGCATCTACAACTTCATATAATGAAGGTGCAATATACTGATAACTCTTAGTGTTATTACTGTCTTCTGCGGTATAAATACCATATATAGAAAGACCGGGAACGTGAATGTTATCTAACTCTTCACTACCCTCATACATATTCTGACCTACATAATATGTAGTCTTATAATCTCTTGTGTAAATCTTAACACCTGTAAGCTTGCCGGGCATAATTGCTACATTAAACGCAGTTGATACATTATTTGTATTAATGGTAATATCATTTTCATGATGCTTAACCATTACTGTAACGTCCTCGCCTACCATATCAGCTGTAACAGAAGAACCATCAGATATTACTTTATCACCAATGGTTAAAACATACTCACTTGAAGAAAGCTTCTTTGTAGAACCATCCTCATAAGTAGCTGTTATCTGTAAGCCTGTAGTATTAAACTTACCACCCTGATAGAATGTGTCATAAATTGGTGCATAATCAACACTTAAATTTGTCAACTTTCTAGGTCTGACATTAACAGGGATTGTAACATAAGCCCTACCAATCATAGCCTTTAATTCTCTGTCACCAGGAGTAGTAAAGTATCTGCCTGATGCATCATCAAAGCCAACAAGAGAATAATTGTCAGGACTTGTAATATCTTCCTCTGAACCATCAACATAAACGGCATGAAGAACAAAGCCTGTTGTATCAAACTTTTCAGTTGAATAGTAATTAAGCTTTTCAGGCATAGAAACTATTGAAAGTTCTCTTACCTTCTTAGTACCAACCTCAAGAGTCGGATTAGATACTTCAATGCATCCGCCTCTTGCTAATGCATAACCAATATACTGGTTATTATCAAATAAGCCTTCTGTTTCAGATGAAGGAATATCAACAGCATCATAATCGCCAAATTTAACCTTAAAGTTGTCGCCGCTCTTGCTTACTAATACATCCATAGGCTCTGTAATGCCGCCTATAGGACAAATTGTTTCATCAACAATATTCACAACCTTAAGAGTACCGTCAGCTTTTTTAATTCTGTAAACAAGGTTACAGTTATTGCCATCAGCAGCCACAAGACCAACAAATAAGCTGTTGCAATAAGTATTGCTTGACTTGCCCTCTACGCCTTCAGCCGGATGATTCTTAGCGTAATGCTCATCAGAAATCATTACACCTACAGCAGCCTGTTTAGGATCTTTTGCAACCTTAATTTGCATTGAGTCAATAGTTGCATTCAGCTTAAAGTCCTCATTTGGAGGAGCCTGAACTGAATAGTACATGTAAGAATCTTCTCCACCATCTTTTGGCTCAAGCTTACCAAACTTGCCGTAATCACTACTGTTTGGATTGTCATATAACTTAAAGCCATCATCTGTTTTTTCAAAGCCTATACTATCAACCTTATCTGTATCAGCGCATACGCCGTTACCGCCTATAGTCCAATCAGGAAGCTCAACCTTACGGCCAACTACAGCAAGACTTACATTTTTATAAGTAATATCTGCACATCTTGCTGAATATAAACCCACATAAACTTCATCAGTCATTGTAAGACCTGCTGATTCTGCATCATAGGTATACTTCTGATCGCCATACTTGATTGTATAAACATCACCTGACTTCTTAAGCTGAATCTTTACTTCCTGACCGGCTTCAGGAAGCTTAACAGTTGTGTCCTTTCCACTGCTGTTCTTTGCCTCAACTTTGAAGCCTTCAAGTGTACCATTATTTCTGACAAAACCAAAATTCATATCAGTAATATTCTTACTGCCATCAGACAGTCTTAATGGACCTGCATTTACTGAATTAGCTGGTGCCAAATTAGTACCTGTGTGCTCAAACGGAGTAATATCATCAGTAATAACAGCACCAAAGCCTACCTGATTATCACCACTCTGAATACCAATACCATTGATATGAGCTGTTGCAGTAAGTGTAAAGTCATCATCAGCATCTAATACCTGATAATACATTACTCTACCATCACTGCTGCTTCCAATCTTACCCTGTCTGTCAATAGGTTTAGTTGGATCCTCAGTATTAGGAACACCCATTCTGATATTAACAGTTCTGCCATCTTCAACTACGTCATAAGTATAAATAGTGTTGCCATTGTCATCCTTCTTATACTCATCACAGTCAGGATTGCCCAAATTGTCAATTTTTGTCTGACCACCACAGTCACCATAAACTGTAGCTTTCCATGGACTTGTTGTTTCCCAGTACATTAACTCGCCATCAGGACCTTCATAAGGACCAAATGTGCCATCTGCCTTAGCATTCTTAATATCTGCCTCAACAGCAGCTTCAGATTCCACATCGTCAACAGCTATTGCATCATCAGCTTCAGCTTCTGTTACAACTTCTGAATCAACAGGAACACTGGTCTCATCAGCAAAAGCAACATTAACAGAGCCTAAAAGCATTGATGCTGCCAATACTAATGATAAAAGTCGTTTTTTCATTAAAAAATTCCTCCTTTTATATTTTTTTCATTCGACCTATACGGATATTACAACATCTCCTAAGCCGAACATTTTTCTACAAACACAACCTACAGTCATATACCAAAAGCTGTTATATTTCCTTGCACCTAACAAAATACACATACCTTTAGCCTATGCCTTTCGATAACGCATTTATAGTTATATTTATTATAAAATATTTCAAGGCAAAAATCAATGTAAAAGTCTTATAAAATTAACTTTTTATCTGCCTTTTAAGACATTATTTTTACCCTTTAGATTATGACATTTTGCACAATATTCATAACATCCCATATTTAGTAGTTATTAAGCCATTTTTTAACTAAATACCATTCTTTTTATTATTTTTTTCAATTAATGTTTTGATTTATTTTTTATATTGTTAAGATTTTTTATGCAAAATAACCAAATATTATTTTTGTGTAATTTTTTTAAATTAAAAATTTTACATATTATTTGCCTTCATGTTGTAAATTTACAGATTTTTTGTACTATATATGTATCCATTTTGTTGACATATTTGTGTAATATTATTGTAATGCTGTTGTAATTTTAATATTTTTTTATTAATTCCGACCTTAATTTTTTAGTCAAATGAAATACATTTTAATAGACAAAAAAGCATCTCAAATTGAGATGCTTTTTAACGACTCGGAAGGGGCTCGAACCCTCGACCTCTGGCGTGACAGGCCAGCGCTCTAACCAGCTGAGCTACCGAGCCAAATATAAATTTTTAAGTGGGTCCTCACGGACTCGAACCGTGGACCGTCCGGTTATGAGCCGGATGCTCTAA
>DBGCRA010000001.1:0-21231 GCA_048359195.1 Candidatus Gallispira sp. | reverse complement strand
AAGGTTCGTTAATTATAGGTGAAGCTGTGTTGAACGTATATAAGGATTCAATTGAAAGCATACCTGTTTATACAAAAACTTTCAACAACGTAATGCCGGGTGAAGTCATGAACGGTGGTTTTGAAGAAATTCAAGAGGAAGGTTCTGTATACTATGCTGTACTTACGGTAAGCGGTGATGAAAACACGTATGACAATACCGCAATTACCGTACGTGACAGAATAGATATCAAGGGAGATGTAAATCTGGACGGTGATGTAAATAAAACTGATGCCGCATATATTATGAAATATTTATGCGGAAGCGAAAATCTTTCATCTGTTCAGCTTGAAGCGGCTGATTATAACGATAACGATGAAATAAATATAAGTGATGTTGTAATGCTTTTAAATGATTTGTCATATTAAAGCTGTAATTTAACCCCCGTTACTTAAATTGTATCGGGGGATTTTCAAAGATATTCGTACTCCGCTTACGCTACGTAAAATTTAAAAAACTTCGTTTTTTAACATACTCATAACCGACGGCATCTGAGATGCCTTTGTATTCAGCGGGAGCTTGTACTCCCGCTTTGATAGCAAAAAATGTCCTTGAGCAAAGGGATTAAGGTAAATTTTTTGCGGCAATTTACGAAGTAAATTGTATCATTTGAATACAATAATAAGTACCCTCTGCCTAAGAGGCAGGGGACTTACTAAGTCGGTTAAATTATATAAAAACAATAAAGTCTTGAATACTGTCATGGAAGGGCTTTTTAGGAGTGCGTCTGCCTGTCATTTTCATAATTGTCGGAGTTGCACTCTTGATTTACGGTATTTGGAGAAAGTAAAATCAGTTGCCTTGTTTGCAGACTTTTATAGCGGCAATACTTATGCTTCTTATTACGATATATTAATAAGTTCTTTGAAACACTGCTAAACAGCTGGTTTTTAAAAAATATTAAAATTTTGTTCAAATTACCCGGACTCCAAATATTTAATTTATGTTACAAAAGACTAATTTATGCTTAAATCCCTTGACAAATACAGAAAAATTTTGTAAAATGGATTGTAACATTTACGTAACAGATTTTAGAAAGGAAGTCTTTCATGTTAAAGTGTAAACTATTAACTAAGACCATTTCCGCAGGCTGTATCCTTGCCTTATTTATGGGAGTTACAGCTCATGCGTCAAATTTGGCTAAGGTTACAGCAACTTCCGTTAATCTTCGTTCATATAATTCCACCGAAGCAAGAGTGGTAGGCACTGCCAACACAGGCGATGTACTCACTATTACAGGAAATGCAAATAACGGATGGTTTAAAGTTATTAAAAACGGTATTGGTGAAGCTTTTATAAGCTCAGAGTTTATTTCCATATATCAGACTGATGCAACTTGTATAGCAGATAATGTTAATGTGCGTACAAGCCCTTCTGCAACTGCTGCAGTGTTAGGTACAGCAAATAAGGGGCAGGTTTTTGTTACTTCAGGCAAAAACGGTGACTGGTATCAAATTAAATTTAACGGCAATACAGGTTATATTCATTCTGACTATATGCAGGGCAGTCTTTTACAATATCTCCCTGCGGTACAAGCTCCTACTGCCTCCGATGAGGTAACAGCAGAGGCTGTCGGACATAAAATATCAAATGATATTTATGCTGTTGTTGAAGTAGATTCTCTTAATTTAAGAAAAGAGCCTTCTACCGATGCTGAAATTATTAAGTCATTAAAAAGCGGCTATAATTTAAACGTTGCAGGCTATGCTGATGGTTGGGTACTTGTAGCAGATGATGACAATAATGTTGGCTATGTAAAAGCTGAGTACATAAATCTTAAAAACGGTTCCAAGCCCGACAATACCGAGGCTGATAAAGAAAAAGAACCGGATTATGAATATGAAAAAAATTATCAGAACGACGGTCCTGTTGACTGCAGAGAATTAGTTGAATATTCAAAACAGTATATTGGTACACCTTATGTATGGGGCGGTACAGACTTAACAGCAGGTGTTGACTGTTCAGGTTTTATTTACAGTGTTTATAATCATTTTGGAGTTAATTTAAACAGAACTTCAAGAGATATGTATACACAGGGTACTCCTGTTTCAAAATCAGAACTTGCGCCCGGTGACTTATTATTCTTTAATACCGGCGGTGATTCTGTAATATCTCACGTTGGTATGTATGTAGGTAATGGTGAATACATTCACTCAACTAACGGTGCAGGCAACGGTGTTGTTATTTCAGATTTAAGTGATAACTACTCTGTAAGCAATTATGTTGGTGCAAAAAGAATACTTGAATAAAGATTTTTTAAAAGGCTTGTACAGATGTACAAGCCTTTTTGTCATATAAAGAAAGGGTTGTTGCAAAATAAATGAGAAATCATTTATTTTGCAACAACCCTTTTAAAAATCATTCTTCAGTTGTATCTTCTGTATTCATTTCCTCTTCATTAACAGGAGCAAATTCTCCTACCTGATTAAGACAAGCTCTGAACACATCACCTGTAACCTTTTCTCTCTCAATAAGAAGCTGTGCAGTTCTATGAAGTCCATCAATGTCTGATGAAAGAATTTCCTTAGCCTTAGCATAAGACTCTGTAATAATTCTTTTAATTTCATCATCAATTTCTGTAGCTGTTCTTTCACCGT
This sequence comes from Candidatus Gallispira sp., assembly GCA_048359195.1. Lineage (GTDB taxonomy): Bacteria > Bacillota > Clostridia > Lachnospirales > CAG-274 > Gallispira. The sequence goes on along the minus strand of DBGCRA010000001.1, from coordinate 18,595 downwards.
AATTTCTGCCATGTCCTATATCCTTGCCTAAAAATACATCGTGGCTTTCATCGCCATAGAGAATAGGTCCAAGCTTTTCACTCATACCGTAGCGCATTACCATCATTCTTGCCGCATTGGATGCCTGCTCAATATCACCGCTTGCACCCTGTGTATAGTCGCCGAATATTAATTCCTCCGCAACCCTGCCGCCAAATGTTGCAACAATACGTTCTTCCATCTCATTCTTAAATTCAAACCCCTGTTCCTTTGGCACAGGCATTGTATATCCTCCTGCTCTTCCAATAGGAATTGTTGAAACTGTATGAACAGGACTAAGCAATGGAAGCTTTTCAAATAATATTGCATGACCTGCCTCGTGGTATGCCGTAATTTTTCTTTCCTTTTCAGTTATAACCTTTGACTTCTTTTCAGTACCTAATGCAACCTTAATAAATGAGTCTTTAATATTCTGCTGAGTAACAACCTTCTGATTATTTCTGGCTGCAAGCAAAGCAGCCTCATTAAGTAAGTTTTCAAGGTCAGCACCTGTAAAGCCCTGTGTTGTCTGTGCTATTTCCTTAAGGTCAACATCGGATGCCATTTTCTTGCCCTTTGCGTGAACCTTTAATATAGCCTCTCTGCCCTTAACATCAGGTGCACCTACAACAAGCTGTCTGTCAAATCTGCCCGGTCTTAAAAGTGCCGGGTCAAGAATATCAGGTCTGTTAGTCGCTGCCATAATAATTATGCCTTCATTAACACCAAAGCCGTCCATTTCAACAAGAAGCTGATTAAGAGTCTGCTCTCTTTCATCGTGACCGCCGCCAAGACCTGCACCTCTCTGACGACCTACAGCATCAATCTCATCAATAAACACAAGACAAGGTGTGTTCTTCTTTGCCTGTTCAAACAAATCCCTTACTCTTGATGCGCCTACACCAACAAACATCTCTACAAAGTCTGAACCTGAAATAGAGAAAAATGGTACTCCTGCCTCGCCTGCAATAGCCTTTGCAAGTAATGTTTTACCTGTACCCGGAGGTCCTACCATAAGCATACCCTTTGGTATTCTTGCACCAAGATCAGTAAACTTCTTAGGCTCTTTAAGGAACTGAACAACCTCCTCAACCTCTGCCTTTTCCTCATCAAGACCTGCTACATCAGCAAATGTATATTTTTTGTCGGCATCAGTATGAAGTCTGGCTCTGGATTTGCCAAAGTTCATTACCTTTCCGCCGCCGCCACCGCTTCGCATCTGCTGGAAAAGTACAAACATAAGTACAGCAATTATAATAACAGTAATAATTGTTCCTGCAATGGAAAGCATACTGCCTGTCTTAGACGGTGCCACAGTTTTAACCTTAATTGCATTTTGTGCAGCTAAACTGTTTACAACATCCATAACACCTGATACGCTTGGGAGCTGCACACCATATACCTCACCATTTTTTGTATGAATTATTGCAAGACCCGAATCACTGACTTCAGAATCCCTCTGAATTTCAATGGTATCTACCTCTGAATTAATCATCTGTGAAATCATATCATTATATGAATACTGAACAGGTGTTTCAGTAGTAGTGCTTATACCTCTTTTAAGAATAATAAATGCAATTATAATTGCAAATATAGCAAAATATAAAATAACACTTCTTAATTTATTATTTTTCAAAACATAACCTCCTTTTTATCATACATTTAATAATGATAACATATATTAAAAATTATTTCAACACTTTTAACATTTATATTATACAAAATTTTCCTCATTATTTTCCAATTTTTGTATTTTAAGATTTTTATAAAATACACTGCATATAAAAGCTGTAAAAGGTATTGCAAGAAGTATACCGAAACTTCCTATAATGGCTTGCATAACCTCAAGAATTATTTTTTCCTTATTCATAAGCTCAAAAAGAGAACCATTATATATAACCTGAAGCACTGTTACCTCAAGTGCACTTCCTATATAAGCCAATACGAGAGTATTCGCCATAGTTCCCATCATATCCCTGCCTATTACCATACCGCTTTTATAAAGCTCCTTAGATGTAATGGAAGGGGCTTTTAATTTAAGCTCATGAAGAGATGATGCCATACTCATAGCAACGTCCATAACCGCACCCATAGCACCTATTGTAACTGATGCAAATATTATACCAAGCAAGTCCATATCCGGAAATTCAAGTATTAACCTCTGACAGTCAGCATCCATTATACCATTCCACTTTAAAACTATGTTCATTATTAAAGTAAGTACTCCTGCAACAAAAACGCCTCCTATGCAGCCAAGCATCGCCATAAATGATTTTGTATTAAAGCCGTTCACTATAAGTATTGTCATTAATATTGTATAAATACATATAACTATTGTCCAGATATAAATATTTTCGCCGCTTATTACCGCAGGCACAAATACAACAAAAACCGCAAGACAGGTAAATAAAAGAGAAACAAGAGTGTTAAAACCCTTCATTCTGCCAAAGAACAAAAGCAGTGCCACAAAAGCAATACCCAGCCATATTATATAGTTTGTTCTGACATAGTTTGTAAACTGCCACTGATCACCAACTGAATTATCAAGAATAACCCTGTCCCCTTCTTCCACTTCCTTAACAGCAACTGTAGGATCCTTGGGATTTATTGTTTGCAAACCTATAATATCCTCACCATTTTCTGTATCTGCCGAAAAATAAATTTCAACATCTCCTGTTTCGGGATTATTTGTCTGCTTTCTTATTGCAGTAACCTCAGCAGTAACAAGGGAGTCCTGAGCTCCGGACAAAAGAGTGTAATCATTGCCTATTGTAGCTGCCTTATTTCCCAAATATATAAAAGCAGCACTAAGTAAAATTACAATAACATAAACAACAGACTGAAATGTCTTGTTATTCATAAATATTCCTTCCTTCATTAAGCATTATATAAATTTTACCACAAAATTAAAAAAAAGCCACAATTTTATTAAAACCTTAATTAAATATTAATAAGGATAATAATAACAAAAAGCCCTCACAACAAGGACTTTTAATGTATTAATCACAAATATTCTTAATCAATATTGTAAAGCCCAAACAGTTCTTCCACAGCACTGTCCAGCTCTCTGATATTTTTTGACTTCTTTATTTTTTTTGCTATCTTTTCACTGTTACTAAAAAGCTCAACCATATATAAAAGAATTTCTTTCATTTTGTGCATAAGAGGTATACTGCCTGAAAGTATATCTCTATACCCCTCATACACATAGCAATAAAAGCTTTTCAGACTGTCCTTTGTAATATTTCCCTGATTTTTAATAATAAGAGGCAATGCAGGATTAATAATTACACCCCTGCCCGTCATTATTGTATCTGTTTTGGGAAATTCATTTTTAAATTTCTTAAAATCCGCAAAATTAAAAATATCTCCGTTATAGCAAAGTTTATTTTTGCTGTTTTCTGCTGCATACTTATATATATCCATATTGGGATGATTTTTGTACATATCCTTTCTTGTTCGGGGATGTATTATAAGCTCTTTCAAAGGATATTTATTATAAATTTCAAGAATTTTGTAAAATTCATCGGGACTTTCAACGCCAATACGGGTTTTTATCGAAATTTTATAGCTACTTTTAAAAATATTTTCCAGAAAACAATTCAGCTCGTCAGTATAAGCAAGAAACCCCGCACCTCTTCTCTTTGAAACAACCGTACCTGACGGACATCCCAAATTAAGGTTAAATTCAGTATATCCATACTGCTCAAGAGTTTTGCACATAGTTACAAACCCCTCTGCTGAATTTGTAAGAATTTGAGGTACAAGCAGTTGTCCTTCATTGTTTTCAGGCAAAATTTCATTCATCACCTTTGTACCCAAAACGCCTTTATCGCTTGGTGAAATAAAAGGTGTAAAGTATTTGTCAATACCACCAAAATACTTATACTGTGCTGTTCTGAAAATATAACTTGTTATTCCCTCCAAGGGTGCTAAATATATGTTCATTTTTACATTATACCATTTTTTCCACGGCTTTTACCCATGAATGCTTAGGATCATCACAAGGTGTAAGCTTTCTGCCGCTTTTTCCTGCCATTACCCAAAGGTAATATACACTATATCCTGGAGCTGCTGCAACAGGGTGATAACCATCCTTAATTGCAACACTGTCACCATCTCTTATAACATAACTTTCCTTTAAAGTCATATCATCATTATACATTACCTGTATACCAAAGCCCTGACCGGGATTTACCTTAAAGTGATAAATTTCCTCCATATTTACCTCATAAGGCATATTATCTGTATCATGCTTATGAGATGGATAGCTTGACCACTGTCCTGCACAGCCGTAGGTTTCACCAAGGACAATTTTGTCAACCTTGCCTTCATACTTTGATGTAATAATATCATTTACATCTCTCTGCCAGTTAAGCTTGCCTCTGTGCTCTGTAACAATATCTTCGGGCATTACAACAAAGGTCTTATACTTTTTATCGGCTTTTACCTTGCACACACCAATTTCAAGAGTTCCGTAACCTTTTGCTGATACAGTATATTCAGTATCTCTGGGAACATAAACAGTGGTAGGTTTTCCATCAAATACATTCCTTCTGCTGCCTAAATTATCTGCTTCCAAATCCTCTGCCTTTACATTGCAAGTACCTGAAAGAATTACTAATCCAAGCTCATATTCTTCTGAATTACGGCTTACACTTTCACCCGGTTCTAAACGAATTAAATCAAAGCCTATTACCTCAAGCTCTGCATTACTGTCAATAATCTCCCGATAACCTTTATAATCCTGTCTTTCGTAAAATCTTTTCATAGCTTCCTCCATTTATTTTATTACTTATCTAATTATATAAAAATAAGCTATAAATTTCAATAAAATTTATAGCTTAAATTATTTTTATTTTTCTGTTTTTTCAATAGCCTCCCAAAGACCATTAATATAAGCAATTCCCAGTGCCCTGTCATATAAGCCGTATCCCGGTCTTGCCTTTTCATCCCATATCATTCTTCCATGGTCAGGTCTGATATAAATATCGGGGCAGGTTTCATATATGGCTTTCATTATTTCAAACATATCAAGATTTCCGTCCTTTGAAAGATGAGATGCCTCTCTGAAACATTTTTCACCTAAATATTTAACATTTCTGACATGGGCACAGGCAATTCTGCCCTTTTTCCCAAAATATCTTATAATTTCAGGAATGTTATTACTTGGTGATGAACCAAGAGAACCGGTGCAAAGGCAAAGGCTGTTGGCAGGTAAATTTACCATATTAACAATTTTGTCAAAATCCTCCAAAGAATGAGCAATTCTCGGAAGCCCGAATAAAGGCCATGCAGGATCATCAGGATGAACTGCCATTTTGACTCCCACTTCTTCACAGACAGGAATTACTCTCTCAAGAAAGTACTTATAATTTTCTCTTAGCTTATTTTCATCAATATCCTTATAAATATCAAGTGTTTTTTCAAGCTCACCAAGCCTGTCAGGCTCCCAGCCCGGAAGTGTAAAGCCGTTACAGTTATTAATTGTGTCCTCAACAAGTTTCTGCGGCGTCATTCCCTTAAGCTCCTCATCATTATAATAAAGAGCAGTTGAACCATCACCTACAGGGTGGGAAAGGTCAGTCCTGAGCCAATCAAAAACAGGCATAAAGTTATATACAATCACCTTAACACCATATTTTGCAAGGTTTCTTATTGTAATGATATAATTTTCAATATATCTATCCCTTGAAGGCAGCCCCATTTTTATATCTTCGTGTACATTAACACTTTCAATAACTTCTGCTTCAAGTCCCTCATCATTAACGTGCTTAACATAATCGGCAATTTCATCTTCTGTCCAAACCTCGCCTGCCGCCTTATAATCCAATACACCCATAATACCGGTACAGTTTGGAATTTGTCTTATTTGCTTTAATGTAACACTGTCATTTCCCTCTCCATACCATCTGAACGTAATTTTCATATTACTAAAGTCCTCCTCTGACTAATCATTTATTAAATAATTTCCCCACAATACACTTGCTTTATGTACATTACAAATAATTTTTATATTCTTAAATCAAAAAAAGCAAGACATCCTACATAGTTCTTTGTCAACCGGTGTGGTTGATAAAGAACCGGCAATTTTCAAGCCATAATTCAACCTTACCAACACAAACGGTTTTATATCGGCACAAACAGAAAAGGGCTGCCAAGCGGCAACCCTAAAAATTATAAATATATTTTAAATTATCTTGGATACTTGATTTGAGCCTGTGCAGCAGCAAGTCTTGCAATAGGAACTCTGTATGGAGAACAGCTTACATAAGTAAGTCCAACCTTATGACAGAATTCAACAGAAGATGGATCACCGCCGTGCTCACCGCAAATACCTAATGTAATATCAGGTCTTGTAGCCTTACCTAATTCAGCAGCCATCTTAACTAATCTGCCAACACCTGTTTGGTCAAGTCTTGCAAATGGATCAGATTCATAAATCTTCTTTTCATAGTAAGAATCAAGGAACTTACCTGCATCATCTCTTGAGAAACCAAATGTCATCTGTGTAAGGTCATTTGTACCAAATGAGAAGAACTCAGCCTCCTTGGCAATTTCATCAGCAGTAAGGGCTGCTCTTGGAATTTCAATCATAGTACCAACTTTATACTTTAAGTCAATACCTGCTTCCTTAATAATTTCATCAGCAGTCTTGGTTACAACACTCTTAACATAAGCAAGCTCTTTAACCTCACCTACTAAAGGTATCATAATTTCAGGAACGATATTCCACTCAGGATGAGCCTTAGACACATTAATGGCAGCCTTAATTACTGCTGTAGTCTGCATCTTTGCAATTTCAGGATAAGTAACAGCAAGACGGCAGCCTCTGTGACCCATCATTGGGTTAAACTCGTGGAGAGATGCAATAATGTTCTTAATATCCTGCACTGTCTTATTCTTAGTTCTTGCAAGTAATTCAATATCAGCTTCTTCTGTAGGAACAAACTCATGAAGTGGTGGGTCAAGGAATCTGATATTAACATGCTTGCCCTCCATAGTTTCATAAAGCTTTTCAAAGTCACCCTGCTGCATTGGTTCAAGCTTAGCAAGGGCAATTTCTCTCTCCTCAACTGTATCTGAACAAATCATTTCTCTTATAGCTGAAATTCTGTCAGGGTCAAAGAACATATGCTCAGTTCTGCAAAGTCCAATACCCTCTGCACCAAACTCAACAGCCTGCTTAGCATCTCTTGGAGTATCAGCATTTGTTCTTACCTGTAATACTCTGAATTCATCAGCCCAAGCCATAATTCTGCCAAACTCACCGCCTATTGAAGCAGGAACGGTAGGAATAGCTTCACCATAAATATTACCTGTAGAACCGTCTAATGAAATCCAGTCACCCTCATGGTAAACTCTGCCTGAAAGCTCAAACTTCTTATTTTCTTCATCCATTTTAATTACGCCGCAGCCTGATACACAGCAAGTACCCATACCTCTTGCAACTACAGCTGCATGAGAAGTCATACCGCCTCTTACAGTAAGTATACCCTGAGCATAATTCATACCTTCAATATCTTCAGGAGATGTTTCAAGTCTTACAAGAACAACCTTTTCTCCTGCCTTAGCCCAAGCTACAGCATCCTCGGCAGTAAATACGATTCTACCGCAGGCAGCACCCGGAGATGCAGCAAGAGCAGACGCAACAGGCTTAGCTTCCTTTAAAGCCTCAGCATCAAACTGTGGATGAAGTAAAGCATCAAGCTGCTTAGGATCAATCATACAAACTGCTTCCTGTGGAGTAATCATACCCTCATCAACAAGGTCGCAGGCAATCTTTAAAGCAGCAGCCGCAGTTCTCTTACCATTTCTTGTCTGGAGCATATAGAGTTTCTTGTTTTCAATAGTAAACTCCATATCCTGCATATCTCTGTAGTGATTTTCAAGCTTATTGCAAATATCAACAAACTGCTGATAAACCTCAGGCATTACGTCATTTAACTGGTCAATAGTCTGTGGAGTTCTTACACCTGCAACAACATCCTCGCCCTGTGCATTCATAAGGAACTCACCATATAACTTCTTTTCACCTGTAGCAGGGTTTCTTGTAAAGGCAACGCCTGTACCTGAAGTATCACCTGTATTGCCAAATACCATTGACTGTACATTAACAGCAGTACCCCAAGAACCCGGAATATCATTCATTCTTCTGTAGTAAATAGCTCTTGGATTATTCCATGAACGGAATACAGCCTTAATAGCACCCATTAACTGCTCCTTAGGATCAGATGGGAAATCTGTACCAATCTTAGCCTTATATTCAGCCTTAAACTGCTCGGCCAATTCCTTTAAATCATCAGCATCAAGCTCTGTATCAAGCTTAACACCCTTCTTTTCCTTCATATCGTCAATAAGCTGCTCAAAATACTTCTTACCAACTTCCATAACTACATCAGAATACATCTGAATGAATCTTCTGTAAGAATCGTAAGCAAATCTTGGATTACCTGTCTTTTCAGCAAAAGCAACCACAACCTCATCATTAAGACCAAGGTTAAGAATGGTATCCATCATACCGGGCATAGACGCTCTGGCGCCTGAACGAACAGAAACCAAAAGAGGATTTTCAAGGTCACCAAACTTCTTGCCTGTAATTTCCTCCATTTTGCCTATGTACTCCATAATCTGAGCCTGAATTTCGTCATTAATAACTTCATTATCCTCATAGTACTGAGTACAAGCCTCAGTTGTGATAGTGAAGCCCTGTGGAACAGGCATACCGAGATTAGTCATTTCAGCAAGGTTAGCACCCTTACCTCCTAAAAGCTCTCTCATTTTTCCATTACCCTCAGAAAACAGGTAAACAAATTTTTTGTTCATTTCAATCTCCTCCAGTTGTGCATTTTGCACACATTATTTAATAAAACTTATATATATTATAGCATAAAACCTAATTATTGCAAGTATTTTTTTCAATTAAACGTAAAATATGTCAATTTGCTGTAAAAAAGAGAGGATAAACACCAATATATGCCTATCCTCTGTATACATTTAACAAATATTTTGAAATATATATATTTGTTATATTTTTAATTCAATAATGCCTTGGCATTATTGTGCGGCGTGTGCGTCAGCTTTGCTGACATATTCCTTTGCACACGCCTGCAATCCTGCCGGAGGCTTAATCATCAGAACTTTTGTTTCGCAAAAGCTGCCTGCGGCAGTCGGATTTATCTTTCCGATTCAATGATAGGAGATTATGCTCCCATTGATTATTTATAATGTTACTCACCACTTAAAGAAGTGGGAGTCTATCTGCTATCTGATTAAAATTCCATCTTCTTAATAAGATAATCCTTTAAATCAGCAATGGAAATTCTTTCCTGCTCCATAGTATCTCTGTCTCTTACAGTTACACAGCCGTCGTTTTCCGTGTCAAAGTCATAAGTAATACAGAATGGCGTACCGATTTCGTCCTGACGTCTGTATCTCTTGCCTATAGACTGTGAATCGTCAAAATCACAGGCAAATTCCTTTGAAAGCATTGTATAAACCTCTGTTGCTTTTTCAGAAAGCTTCTTTGAAAGAGGTAAAACAGCAGCCTTGTAAGGTGCAAGAGCCGGATGGAATCTGAGAACTGTTCTTACATCGCCGCCTTCAAGCTCTTCTTCGTCATATGCCTCACAAAGGAATGCAAGTGTAACTCTGTCAGCACCAAGTGACGGCTCTACACAATAAGGTACATACTTCTCATTAGTTGCTGCATCAAAATATTCAAGAGATTCCCCTGAATGATTTTGATGTGCCTTAAGGTCAAAATCAGTTCTTGAAGCAATGCCCCAAAGCTCACCCTTGCCAAATGGGAACATATACTCAATGTCAGTAGTAGCATTGGAATAATGAGCAAGCTCAGCAGGATCGTGATCTCTTAACACAATATTACTTTCCCTAATATTAAGGCTTAATAACCAGTTAGTACAGAAACTCTTCCAGTAGTTAAACCACTCTATTTCAGTACCGGGCTTGCAGAAGAACTCAAGCTCCATCTGCTCAAATTCTCTTGTTCTGAATATAAAATTACCCGGAGTAATTTCGTTTCTGAAGGACTTGCCAATCTGACCTATACCGAATGGAACTTTCTTTCTTGTTGTTCTCTGAACATTCTTAAAGTTTACAAATATACCCTGTGCAGTTTCCGGACGCATATATACAACATTCTTTGCATCCTCTGTAACACCTGCATGAGTTTTAAACATAAGATTAAACTGTCTTATATCAGTAAAATTGTGAGCACCGCAGCTTGGACAAGGAATATTCTTTTCCTTTATGTAATCCATCATCTGCTCGTTAGTCCAACCGTCAGCACCGCCCTCAATGCCGTTAGCCTTGTTATAGTCTTCAATAATGTTATCAGCTCTGAATCTTTCCTTGCACTCCTTACAGTCCATAAGAGGGTCATTAAAGCCGCCAACGTGACCTGATGCAACCCACACTTCAGGATTCATAAGAATAGCACAGTCTACACCTACATTATAAGGACTTTCCTGTACAAATTTCTTCCACCAAGCCTTTTTAACATTGTTTTTAAGCTCAACGCCTAAAGGGCCGTAGTCCCATGAATTGGCAAGACCGCCATAAATTTCTGAACCCGGATATACAAAGCCTCTTGCCTTTGCCAATGCTACAACCTTTTCCATTGTCTTTTCCATTTTTAAGTTATCCTCCTTAAAATTTAATTATCTATTATATTATCATCAGCAGGAATTATAATCCAACAAATTATATAAACCCAAAACAATCCGCTAAATGAGCAAACAGCCAATATTGCCCATATAAGTCTTATAATAGTTTTATCAATATTAAAATAATTTGCAATACCTGAACATACTCCGCCAATCATTTTGTCATTTGCATCTCTGTATAGCTTTTTCAAATTTATCACCTCTTTAAACATCATAAGTCAAGCCATAGTATCTGCATTTTGAAAAGCTGAAATTCTTATTTCCGCATACAATTATATGGTCCAGCATCCTTATACCAAGACTTTCAAGTCCACGCTTAATTTCACCCGTCATTGCATAGTCGTTTTCAGACGGCTCACAAATTCCTGACGGGTGGTTATGTCCTATTATAACAAAACTTGCATTGTTAAGTAAAGCCTTTTTTAATATAAGCTCTATACAAAGATTAACTTCCTCTGCACTTCCGTCACCAATTCTGTCTATAGCTATAACCTTGCGTGCAACATTTAATGAAACCATATAAAAGGTTTCATTTGCCTGAGCCTTTAAAAGTCCCGAAAACAAGTCTATTGCTTCATATACTTTTCCAATAACAATTCCTTTTTTATAAAAGCTCCTTGTATACTGTCTCATTACATTTGGGAACATTGAAATATATATTGCCACATTTTGAGTAAGTCCTGCTTCCTCCATAAGCTGTTCAGGTTCGGCATTAAGAACATTATGCAAAGAACCGTAAATACTTATAAGTTTTTTTGCTATAGGCTTTGTATCCTTCATGGGATAAGCATAAAAAAGCATCATTTCAAGGACCTCATAATCCTGAAAACTGTCCATATTACCTGCACTTAAATACCTTTCCTTAACCCTTTGTCTGTGACCCTTATTAAGATTTTCATTTTTAGCTTCAGCCATAATCAAACCTCTTCAATATATACCGTATATTCACCAAATCTTCCGCTGTAAATTACATTAAGCAGCTTATTAACTCTATCCATTGCCTTTATTATAAGCTCCTCGCTTATAATTTTATCATTTAATGCTCTGCCGACTTCATCAAGGTCAACAACCCTTACAAATCCGTCGCCTTGAACTATAACATCAATAAGCAAATCATTAAATGTATAAACATTTTTTTCACTGTCAATCTCTGTTTCAATAATGTCACAATACCAGTAAAGCAGCTTATTATCTTTATCAAGGAATTTGCTTACTTTAAATCCGTCCTTAATAAAATAGCAGGAAACACCGTGAGTAAAATCATTTCTTGGTTTAAGAACATTCCACTTTGTTATTATTCTTTCACTATCAATACTTAATATCTCATCGTCCTTAAGATAAATAAGCTCATTAGGGATATATCTTCTTCTATATAATTTTACATTTTCCATCTTAATCCCCTCTTTTCTTACCTATTACTGTCTTTATACCTGTATATAAAAGCTTGATATTTGTTCCACGGGAACCGCAGGAATACATTTCAATTATTCCTGCACACTCAAGCTTTCTAAGTCCGCTTATTATTACTGAGCGTGTAATTCCGCAGCTTTTTGAAATATCACATATTATTATTCTGCCTGAACTTTCTGTTATATTTGAAAGCACCTCATTAACACCTGCAAGCTCATTGTTTGTAAGCCCTTCAATAGCGGAATGTACTACATTTTTATACAAACAGGTCATTTTTTCAAGCCTTAGCTTTTCCTTAATTAATTTAACCGCAAAAACAAGGTAATTGTAATTTGCCTTTAAAACATTGTATTCGGAACAAAGTACAACACCGTCAATTTTTATTCTTGAGGTATAAAGTTCATTTCCATATACCTTTTTATTCTGAATAACAGCAGTAATCCTTGTATTAAGCTCACTTTCAATAATCGAAAAAAGCTTTGATGAGGAACTGTCACTCAGAGTATTCAAAAACCTTTGTACTCTTTCCGTATACTCATTCATAATATCAACCTTTAATTAGCCTCTGCATTTTCATCTTCAACAATATAATTGCACTCTGTATTGCTGCAGCTTATTCTTATTTTCTTTGTACCCTTTTCAACCAAAGCAGAGCCGCACTTTGGACATTTATCGCCTGTAGGCTTATTCCAAAGCATAAGTGAACACTCTGGATTATTTTCACAGCCATAATATTTTCTGCCTTTTTTAGTCTTTTTAATATATACCTTACCACCGCACAGCGGACAATTTACACCGGCCTCCTCAAACAAAGGCTTAGTATTTCTGCATTCGGGAAATCCCGGACAGGCAAGAAATTTGCCGTATCTTCCATACTTAATAACCATATTTCTGCCGCATTCCTCACATATTACATCTGTAACAACATCGGGAATTTCAATATTTTCAACCTTGCTTTCTGCCTCATCAAGAAGATGCTTTAAAAGAGGATAAAAATTTCTGAGTATTTCCTTCCATTCCATTTTGCCATCCTCTACCTTATCAAGAGCTGATTCCATATCGGCAGTAAATTCATTATTTATAATTTCTCCGAAATTATTTTTAATAATCTCATTTACAATTTCACCAAGCTCTGTTGCATAGAAAACCTTGTTTTCCTTTGTAACATAATTCCTCTGCTGTATGGTTGTTATTGTCGGGGCATAAGTTGATGGTCTTCCTACACCTATTTCCTCAAGAGTTTTGATTAACATAGACTCTGAATATCTGGCAGGAGGCTGTGTAAAATGCTGATTTGGAACAACAGCATTTATTTCAAGCTTATCGCCTGCTGCAATTTCAGGCATTGAACCTTCCTCGTCCTTATCCTCATTCTTTTTATATACAGCCAAATAACCGTCAAAATTAATTTTAGAACCTGATGCTCTGAATATATATTTGTCTGACTTAATATCTGAGCTTAATGTCATATATTCGGCAGCAGGCATTTGACTTGCAACAAATCTTTCCCATATAAGTTTATAAAGTCTGTACTGTTCCCTTGAAAGGCTGTCTTTAATTGAATCAGGAGTTCTGAGAGATGAAGTAGGTCTTATTGCCTCATGGGCGTCCTGTGCTCTTGAATCTGTTTTATACTGACGTCTTTCCTTAATATATTTATCGCCAAATGTACCGGTAATATAACCCTTTACTTCTTCATAAGCCTCATCTGCAATTCTTACAGAATCAGTTCTTATATAGGATACAAGACCAACCGTGCCTTCTCCCTTAATATCAACACCTTCATAAAGCTGCTGGGCAATCCTCATTGTTTTTTGCGAACCATAGTTTAAAAGCTTTGATGCCTCCTGCTGCATTGTACTTGTAGTAAAAGGCGCAGGCGGATTTTTCGTCCTTGTACCCTTTTTTACACTTTTAACCTCAAAGCCTGCCTTATTTACGGCATCAACCACCTTTTGAGTTTCTTCTTCATTGTTAAGCTCAATTTTCCCTTTAGTATCACCATAAAACTTAGCAGTAAACTTTTTACCCTTTTCTGTCTTAAGCTCTGATTCTATTGTCCAGTATTCCTTTGGAATAAAGTTTTCAATTTCTTCATCTCTGTCACATATAAGTCTTAAGGCAACTGACTGCACTCTGCCTGCACTTAATCCCTTTTTAACCTTTTTCCAAAGCAAAGGACTTATTTTATATCCTACTATTCTGTCAAGAGCACGTCTGGCCTGCTGTGCATCAACAAGGTTCATATCAATTTCCCTTGCTTCCTTAATAGACTTTTTAACAGCATTTTTAGTAATTTCATTAAATGTAATTCTGTAAGTCTTTGCAGGATCCGGCTTTAATGCATAAAGCAGATGCCAGCTTATAGCTTCTCCCTCACGGTCAGGGTCAGTTGCAAGGTAAACCTTGTCTGCGGTCTTAACTTCCTTTCTAAGCTTTGCCAAAAGTTCACCCTTGCCTCTTATTGTAATATACTTTGGTTCAAAATCATTTTCTATATTTATTCCCAGTTCACTTTTAGGCAAATCCCTGACGTGACCAACTGATGCTTCAATTTTATAATTAGGTCCTAAAAACTTCTTTAATGTTTTAGCCTTAGCAGGTGACTCTACAATAACAAGATATTTTTTCTTGGTCTTCTTATCACCTTTTTTTGCTGACTCAACACTTTTTTTACTGTCCATTTTCTCCTCCTAAATACTACGAACTACCTTTTGCCCCGATAAACGCCTTATACATCCTTTAAGCTCCAGCATAGTCAAAAGGCAGGTAATTTCTCTGGTATCCATATCCAACTTCTCAACCAATTCATCAGCCGAAATCGGCTCATAGTTTATACAATCATATAACATTTTTTCATCTTCTGCAAGAGGAATTAATTCTTTTTCAGATTTTTTTAATTCCTTTTTACTCAATCTGATATTTAAATCATCCAAAATATCCTGTGTACAGGTTACGGGAACACAGCCTCTTCGTATTAAATTATTACAGCCTTTACTTAAAGCACTTGTAATATTTCCGGGCACAGCCATAACAACCCTGCTGTTTTCTATTGCCTTATTTGCAGTTATAAGGGAGCCGCTTTTTTCTGCCGCCTCAACTACAACCGTCGCTCTTGACAACGCCGCTATAATTCTGTTTCTGTAAGGAAAATTATAAGGTGCTGCTTTTGTGCCTAAAGGAAACTCACTTAATATACAGCCGTTTAATTTTATTTCGTTATATAGACTTTTATTTACTAAAGGATAACATACATCAACTCCCGTTCCCAATACGGCTATCGTTTCTCCGCCGCCTTCTATGGCAGCCTTATGAGCAACGGCGTCAATACCCATAGCCATACCGCTGACAACAATTATTCCTGCTTCAGCAAGCTCCTTAGCTATACTATGACATACGGTTGCTCCATAGTCCGATATTCTTCTTGAACCTACTATACTTACCATAGGATAGGCTGAATCCGGAATATTACCTATTGCATATATTCCCATAGGTGGTTCATTCATTACAGTAAGCTGCTTTGGAAATCCTTTATCACCGGGCACATAGAAATCAGCCTGACTGTTATGAAGCTTTTCAAGCTCCTTATCCATATCATATTTATATCTGCTTTTCACAATTACTTCAACAGCATCAGATGAAAGAACATTAGCAGATAAAAGAGTTTTTCTGTCAGCTCTCCATACCTCTTCGGCACTGCCCAATATATCTGTGAGAGCCTTTTTCCCTTCAACATTTACATTCATTAAGGAGCTTAACCACATTATGTAATTTTTCTCTGTATACATACATTCACCCCATTAATGAAGCAGCTTTCTGTCCAAATTTCTAAGCTGTAAAGCTTCTGCAATATGATTTACCTGTATATTTTCACTTCCGTCTAAATCCGCAATAGTTCTTGCTAACTTCAATAGCTTATGATATGCTCTTGCACTGAAATTAAGATTATCAAAGGCACTTTTCAATATAGCCTTTTCCATATCACCTAAAACACAATACTTTTCTATCTGTGAAGCCGTAAGCTGGGAATTAAAATATATATTTTCATTTTCATATCTTTTCTGCTGCACCTTATGGGCAGCAACTACTCTTTTTTTAATCTCGGCAGAGCTTTCACCCTGTTTATTTTTAGAAAGCGATTTATAATCCACAGGCCCTGCCTCAACCTGAATATCTATTCTGTCCAATAACGGTCCGCTTATTCTGCCCATATATCTGCTGATTTTGTTAGGTGTACAGGTACATTTGTCCGAATAACCATAATAACCGCAAGGGCAAGGGTTCATACTTGCAACAAGCATAAAATCAGCAGGATAGCTCATTGTACCGTTTACTCTTGAAATATTTACTTTTCCGTCCTCTAAAGGCTGTCTTAATTCCTCCAAAACATCTCGGTGAAATTCAGGCAGCTCATCCAAAAACAAAATTGCATTATGGGCAAGGCTGACCTCTCCGGGCTTCGGTATTCTTCCGCCACCAACCATGGCAGAGCCTGATATGGTATGATGAGGTGAACGGAAAGGTCTTTTTGTAATTAAAGCACTTTTATTTCTTATTAAACCCGAAACTGAATATATTTTTGTAATTTCAATACTTTCCTCAAATGTTAAATCAGGAAGTATAGACGGCAATCTTTTAGCCATCATTGTTTTGCCTGAACCGGGAGGTCCTATCATTAATATATTATGCATACCTGCTGCAGCAATTTCAAGGGCGCGCTTCACATTTTCCTGACCCTTTACATCAGAAAAATCATTTTCATAATTTTCTAAATTTGAAAAAAGGGCTTCTATATCAACTGTTACGGGAACAAATTCTCTTTCCTTATTTACTATTTCAACAAAATCAGCAATAGACTCAACTGCTATTACTTCAATACCCTTTACAAGAGCCGCCTCCCTTGAATTTTCAACAGGCACATAACATTTCTTATACCCATTTTCAAAGGCTGAATAAATCATAGGCAAAACACCGTCAACAGGCTTTACACTTCCGTCAAGAGAAAGCTCACCTATTATAATACTGTCTGAAATATCTATTTCATTAATATTACCTATACAGGCAAGTATGCCTACTGCAATAGGCAAATCAAAGGCAGGACCTTCTTTTTTAGTGTTAGCAGGGGCAAGATTAACGGTAATTTTTTTAACAGGAAAGTCAAAGCCGGAATTTTTGACTGCCGTACGCACTCTTTCCTTAGACTCCTTAACTGCATTATCGGGTAATCCCACAATATCAAAAGAAGGCAGACCCTGACTAACATCTACCTCTACCGACACATTATATCCATTTATTCCCGTTAAAGCACTTGAATTAATCTTTGCCAACATAAAAATGTCCCCCTGATTGTTTATACCAAAGATTTTAGCACCCTTTTATACTATTTGCAACAATTAATTTTTATTTTCCTTAATTCTCTTTAAATAAACCATATCAATTAACTGTTTTCCACCTTCAAAAATAGGATGGTCATAGTTATCCGTAAAAAAGTTTTTAATTCTATGACTTTCAATAAAACCACATTTTTTATAAAAGGGTATAGTCAAAATACTGTCACCTGTACCAACATATATGGTTTTCAAATCCTCATAATAATTAAAAACATAGTCAATAAGCATTTTTCCATAACCCATTTTATGTTTTTCAGGTAAAACCGCAATATTTTTTAATTCATATATACCTTCACTCTCAACAGTAACCACACATTCAGCTGCAACAGTATTACTATCAATTACAACAAACATATCTCCCCTGTCAATATATTTGTCAATCATACTTTCCTGTTCGTCAGCCAGCAGAAGTAAAGCTATGTATTTCTTTTTATTCTCATTAATTTTTATTATATCCATATAAACACCCCTTCATTGTATACTCATCTTATCATATTATAAATACCTTTCAATTCCACATTGTTCTATAACTTCGTTTCCGATTAAAGTTATAGCCTTTGCAGGACATCAGCTTATACAGCAATAGCACATAGTACACCTGTCGCCTTACAAATGTAGGCGTGCTATCAGCACGCCCTAAAAATTACTTTATAACCTTATTTCTGAAATGAGCAAGTATTTTCTCACTCTCATCATCTTCAACAAAGTCAAAATCAATGGTTCTTGTCTCAACACTTGCCCTTGTAAGAACAACCCTGACTTTATCACCAATAGTATAGGTTTTATTTGTGTTTTCACCTATATATCTCATTTTTTCTTCGTCAAAATCATAGTAATCATCATCAAGCTCCTTAACGGAAACCATACCTTCAACGGTATTGGGCAGTTCAACATAAATACCCCATGATGTAACACCTGAAATAATGCCGTCAAACTCCTGACCAACCTTATCCTGCATAAATTCAACAATCTTGTACTTGTCAGTATCTCTTTCAGCATCCTCGGCACGTCTTTCATTTACTGAACACAGCCTTGCAACCTCTGTCAGTATTTTCTTATAGTGATTAATTCGTTTTTCGTCCAGTTTAC